>VAYL01000229.1 GCA_005884305.1 Actinomycetota bacterium | reverse complement strand
CGGGAACGCCCGCGCGCGGGCTGTCGTTCGGCGACGCCTGCGACGGATCGTGGTAGTACGCGCCGGGCGGGGCCGGTATTGGCCCGTGGCGGATCGGATCGTCGGTCTCCTCCATCCAGCTGTCGAGACGCTCCCTCATCGTCGCGAGAATCTCCCGGTAGGCAGGATCCTGGGCGACGTTGCATGCCTCGTTCGGGTCGAAGGCGAGGTCGAAGAGCTGGTCTACCGGTACCGGCTGGCTCGCCCATCCGCGCTCGACGAGCGCCTCCTTGGTGGCGCTGTCGTCGCAGTTGGCAAGCACCGGGTGGTCGTAGTCGTGGAAGCGACGGATGTACTTCCAGCGGCTCGAGCGGACGGCTCGCAGCGGCTCGTATGCGGCGTGATAGGTCATCTCGGTGAAGACCAGGTCGTGGACCCGCTCGATCTCGCCGTGGACGAGTGGGATCAGCGAGGCGCCCTGGATGAAGTGGGGATGCGGAGCGCCGGCGAGGTCGCAGAGCGTGGGGTAGATGTCCAGATGGCTGACCATTGCGTCGATCACGCGGCCGCCCGTGAACCCGCCAGGTCCTCGCATGATCAGCATCACGCCGGTCCCAGCGTCGTAGAGCGTCGCCTTGGCCCCCGGGAAGGCGAGCCCGTGGTCGGTCGTGCAGACGATCATCGTGCGGTCCGCGAGACCGCTCTGGTGGAGGCCGTTGAGCACGGCTCCGATTCCCTGGTCCAGAGAGCGCGAGCTCGCCTTGATCGCCGCCATGTCCTGACGGGTGCGGGTCGTGTCCGGAAGATTCGGCGGCGGGAGCGAGTAGAGCGAGTCGCGGACCGACGTGGGTGGCGAGAACTGGCGGTGCGTCTCGAAGAACCCGACCGACATGAAGAACGGCTCCGGCGCTAGGCCGAGAACCTCGTTGGTGATCGGGGCGACCTCGGCGGCGCGGTGGCTCTCGACCTCGATGACCTCGTCGTAGCCGATCACCTCCGGGTCCTCGGAGATGTGCTGCTCGCCGATCAGGACGGAGTGGTAGCCCGCCGGCCGCAGCGCGTGGATCAGGTGCTCGCGGTAGTCGTTCAGCGACCATCCGCGATGCGCCAGCCCGAACATTCCGTTGGTGTGGCAGTACTGGCCGGTTAGGAGAGAGGCGCGACTGCCCGAGCAGGTCGGTGCGGCGCAGAACGCCTTGCGGAAGAGCACGCCCTGACCCGCGAGCAGCTGGATGTTCGGCGTGGGCACCTGGTAGCCGTACGGCTGGACGTAGCGGCCGGTGTCGTGAGAGTGGATGTAGAGGATGTTCGGCGGACGGCCCTGCTCCATTGCTATTGCTTACAATATCAATCAAGATTATGTAGAAAGCCCCGGCGCAGGGGAGACGATGAAGCTCCACGGCATCCACCACGTCACGGCGATCACGGGCGATCCGGATCGGTGCATTGAGTTCTACGGCGGCCTCCTTGGCCTCGCCAGGCTGGCGGATGCGCACGGCCCGAACGGCCGAGTGCTTCGGTTCGGCGACGAGCTCGGCCGGCCCGGCAGCACCCTGGGATTCATCGAGCAGCGGGGGGCTCCTGCCGGCCGTTACGGCGCGGGGATGGTTCACCGCATCCGCTGGCGGGTCGCTGATCTGGAGGTCCTGGAGTTCTGGTCGCGGCGGCTGACCCGCGCGGGCGTGGAGGCAGCGTATGAGGACCCGAATCCCGGCGACATGATCCTCAGGTTCAGCGATACGGAAGGACTCGAGCACGAGCTCGTGCCCGTCGCCCCCGAGCGCATAGCTCTGGTGGCGAGGTCGGGCGACATCTCCCCGCACCGCGCCCTTCGGGGCTTCGACGGCGTTCACGCATACTGCCGGGAGCCCGTCGCCACCGCCGACGTCCTCGCGGGCCGCCTTGGGTTCGACGCGGTTGGGACGCGGACCTTCGGCGTCGCAGGCCCGCGGCGGCGCGCCCACTACGTCCTCGATGAGCCCCCTGCGCAGCGGGGGGTCGCCGGGGCCCCGTCGACCACGTCGCGTGGTGGGGTCGAAGGAACCAGCAGCGCATGTGGCGCCAGCGGGTGATCGGAATGGGCCTCCGGGTGTCCCCGGTGCAGAGTCGCGGCCGGCTCGAGTCCATCTTCTTCCACGAGCCGTCAGGTGTCCTGTTCGAAATCGCCGCCTGACGGGCGTCAGTCCGGTTGCGGAGTCATGGACGTCAGGACGGGCGGCGCAAACTGAGCACGCGTAGATAACTTTCGCGGCGATGAAGGTCTTCGTCGCGGGAGCGTCGGGTGTGATCGGACGGCCGCTCGTGCGCCAGCTCGCCGGCGCCGGCCACGAGGTCACAGGCATGACGAGCGGGGAGGCCGGCAGGGCCACCATCGAGGAGGCGGGAGCAGCCGCGATCGTCTGCGACGCGCTGGATGCCGAGGCCGTGCGGAGGGCGATCGGCTCGACGCGGCCTGAGGTCGTCGTCAACGAACTCACCAAGCTCCCGCGCGACTACGACACTCGCAAG
>VAYL01000228.1:12849-14158 GCA_005884305.1 Actinomycetota bacterium | reverse complement strand
CAGTCGGTCCAGACCCTCTTGACGTATCCGCTTCGCAAGGAGGGATACGAGGTCGTGGCCGCGCATGACGGGCGCGAGGCGCTCGACCGATTCGCCGAGCAGCGCTTCGACCTGGTCGTTCTGGACATCATGCTTCCAAAGCTCGACGGGATCGAGGTCTGCCGCCGCATGCGGAGCCGAAGCCAGGTCCCGATCATCATGCTCACGGCCAAGGACGACGAGATCGACAAGGTCCTCGGCTTGGAGATGGGGGCCGACGACTACATCACCAAGCCGTTCTCGGTCCGGGAGTTCCGCAGCCGTGTCCGGGCCGCCCTCCGCCGCGCGGAGATGATCGGTGCCCGGCCCGGCGGCGAGGAGCCGATCAGCGCGGGCAGCCTGAAGATCGACTTCGAGCGCCGCGTCGTCACCGCGCGCCGCAAACGAGTGCAGCTCACCTACGTCGAGTTCGAGATCCTCGCGTCCCTGGCGCGCTCGCCGGGCCGGGTCCAGACCCGAGAGATGCTCCTGGAGCAGGTGTGGGGGGATTCGGCGTACCGCGATCCGCGCACCGTCGACGTTCACATCCGCCACCTCCGCGAGAAGATCGAACGCGATCCGCGCTCGCCCGAGTATCTGTTCACCGTGCGCGGCGTCGGCTACCGGTTCCGCGACAAGGACGAGTGAGCCCCGATGGCGAACGGGCGAAGAACTAGCCCTGGCGCCTCTCCGGAACAGGCGCGGATGGTTCGAGCGGTTACGCGCGGAGCGGCCCCTTGATCCTCGGCAGCGTTCGCAACCGGCTCGCGGCCCTGTTCTTCGTGATCACGGCCGCGGCGGTCGGGTTCATGTACCTGTACGTCGTTCCGCAGCTGCGGTCCAACCTCACGGCGCAAAAGCTCCAGCGCCTGGAGCAGGTGGCGAACGAGGAGGACGCCCGGCTGGATGGCGCGATGCGGCACGGGGCGTCCCAGGCGCAGGTCCGGCGACTGGTGAAGGGAACCGCACAGCGCGCGGACGCGCGCGTCACGGTGCTGGGCGTGCCGGAGGACCCCTCCGAATCGGACTTCGTGATTGCGGATTCGGAGCTCGAGCGCACCGCGATCCTGCCGAGCTACCCAGCGGCGACGGCGGCCGTGACGAGCGGCCGCTCCTCCTCCGCCATCGAGGACATCGCGGGCCAGCGAACCGGAGAGATCGGGATCCCGCTCACCGAGGGCGGCCACCCGAAGTGGGTGGTCGTGCTCTCGACGCCGCTCGCTGACGTCGACGACACCGTGGCGCTCATCCGCCGCCAGATCCTGATCGCGGGCGGCATTGCGCTTCTGGC
>VAYL01000228.1:2856-12820 GCA_005884305.1 Actinomycetota bacterium | reverse complement strand
TGGCCGAGGGGAACTTCTCGACCCCGATCCCGGACGAGGGCCAGGACGAGGTCGGCCAGCTCGCGAGCACGTTCAACGAGATGCAGCAGCGACTCGCGCGTCTGGACAGCGCCCGCAAGGAGTTCATCGCCAATGCGTCGCACGAGCTGCGCACCCCGATCTTCTCCCTCGGCGGTTTCGTCGAGCTCCTCGACGAGGACGAGCCCGACCCGGCGGTACGGGCGGAGTTCGTCAGAACCATGCGCCAGCAGATCGCGCGGCTGACCAAGCTGACCGCGGACCTTCTCGACCTCTCGAAGCTGGACGCGGACGTGCTGGAGGTGCGGGCCGACGAGGTCGAGCTCGAGTCGGTCGCCCGGCGGGTCGCGGAGGAGTTCGACCCCGTGGCCGAGCAGCACCGTTCCACGATTGCCGTCGAGGAGGACGGCGGCGCCGTCGCAAGCGCCGACGCCGACCGGGTCGCGCAGATCATCCGTATCCTGCTCGATAACGCCCTGACGCACACTCCGGAAGGAACCTCGATCTCCATCACAGCCCACCGGCGGGACGGGGCGGCGAGCCTCGTGGTCGCCGACAACGGACCCGGCATCGCGCCGCAGGACCGGACCCGCGTGTTCGACCGCTTCTACACCGGCGACCGCGTGAGCGGCTCGGGCCTGGGCCTGGCTATCGCCCGAGAGCTCGCCATACGAATGCACGGCGAGCTGGGCGTGGACTCCCGGCGCGGCCGGACGCGGTTCGAGCTGAGGCTTCCGGAGTCCGAGGGAGTCCCGGCGTGAGCGTCCGGCGCTCGGCGCTGGCGGCGACCCTGCTCGCCGGTCTCGCGCTTGCGGTGGCGGCCTGCGGCGGCTCCAGTGGCGGAGGTTCGAGCGAGCCCGGCACCGTCACGACCGTCTCGACGCAGAGCACGCCGGACAGGACGGTGCTGCTCTCCTCGCAGGGTGCGAACTTCGACCCGGAGTCGGTGTATCAGTCGGCCGCGCCCGGCGTGGTCACGGTCCTCTCCATCTTCCCCGGCGGCAGCCTGTCGAGCATCCTCGGCGGTGGCGGCGGCTCGGCCGCCGAGGGCTCGGGCTTCGTCATCTCCGACAATGGCGAGATCGCGACCAACGCTCACGTCGTCACCGACGCCGACCAGGCCGGGGCGAGCGGGCCGATTCACGAGGCCAAGGAGGTCTATGTCGAGTTCGGCGACCGTAACCGGGTGCCCGCGGACATCGTGGGGTTCGACCCGAACGCCGACGTCGCCCTGCTCAAGGTCGACCCGGACGGCCTCGACCTCAAGCCGCTCACCCTCGCGACACAGGAGAAGCCGACGGTCGGCCAGCCGGTCGCGGCGATCGGGAGTCCGTTCGAGCAGGAGCAGTCGCTTTCGGTGGGAGTCGTTTCCGCGACCGACCGCTCGATCGATTCGCTGACCAAGTTCCAGATCGAGGGCGCGATCCAGACGGACGCGGCGATCAACCCGGGCAACTCCGGTGGGCCGCTGCTCGACGCTGACGCCCACGTGATCGGGATCAACCAGCAGATCAGCACCAACTCCGGCGGCAACGAGGGGGTGGGGTTCGCCGTCCCCATCGGTCTCGTGGCCCACTCGCTCGACCAGCTGCGAACGAACGGCGAGGTCAAGTACGCATACATCGGCGTCACAACGGAGCCGCTCTACCCGCAGCTTGCCGATCGCCTCAACCTGCCCACCGACAGCGGCGCGCTGATCGCCAAGGTGGTGCCCGGCGGCCCGGCGGAGAAAGCCGGCCTGAAGGGCTCCGATCAGAAGATCCACTTCCAGGGGCAGCAGGTGGACGTCGGCGGCGACCTGATCACCGCTATCGACGGGCAGAAGATCGTCAAGGAGAGTGACCTGCCGGAGCTGATCGCCCGCCACCAGCCGGGCGACACCGTGAAGGTTCAGATCATCCGCGACGGACAGCAGCAGACCGTCGACGTCACTCTGGGCGAGCGCCCGACCGGCTGAGCCTTGCGCGAGCTCGCCGTAGGCCTCGCAACGGCGCTGCGGGAGGAGGTGGTACCCGACCTTGGCGGGCACGCCGGCCGGGAGCACGCCGGCGCGGGCGCCGGCGGCGACGTCACGTTCGCGATCGACGAGCGGGCGGAGTCGTACATGGAGCGTTTCCTCGGCGAACGCGCGCCGGACGTGGCGTTCTACTCGGAGGACCGCGGGCTGGTGTCGCCGGGCGGGAGCCCCGAATGGGTGATGGTGGTCGATCCCATCGACGGGACGCGCCCGGCCATGGCCGGTTTCGAGGGCGCCTGCGTGTCGGTCGCGGCGTCGCCGCTGGGAGACGGCGAGCCGACATTCGCCGACGTCCACGTCGGCTGCATCGTCGAGATCAAGTCCGGGCGGTCGTTCGTCGCCGAGCGGGGGAAGGGGGTCCAGCCCACCACAGGGCTTTCGGCCAACACGGACGTCACGCGGATGTTCTGGGCCTACGGGCTGCGCGGGCGGCCGGTACGAAGGGTCGCGGAGGTGCTGGGGGAGTTGATCGACTCCTCCTCGGTTGGCGGCGGCACATTCGACCTCGGGTCGGCGACCTACGACATGACCCGGGTGGTCACCGGGCAGCTCGACGCCTACGTCGAGCCGGGGTCGCGGATGATCGCCGACGTCCCCGCGGTCCGCGAGGAATTCGAGCGGATCGGCGACGGCGTGGTGCTCAACAACTCGCCGTACGACCTGGCCGCGGCGGTCCTGGTCTGCGAGGAGGCCGGCGCGATCGTGACGGACGCCTACGGCGAGTCACTGGGGCCACGGAAGCTCCTCGGCTCCGGCGCCGACTTTCAGGTCTCCTGCGTCACCGCGTGCACGCCGGAGCTTCACGCGCGGATCGTTGCCGAGCTCGAACCGGGGTCGAACGGCTGCGCCAAAAAGTAGGCTGACGCGGCATGCTCCAGGATGTCGGCCTCGGCGACCGCTCACTCGCCGACTACACCCACCTCGTCGGTCGCGGCCTGGTCGAGGAGATCCGCCAGCGTGCGGAGCCGCTGGCCGGCAAGCGGATCCTCAACGTCAGCGCGACCGCCTTCGGCGGCGGAGTATCGGAGATCCTCTATGCGATCGTTCCGCTCATGCGGGACGTGGGCCTCGACGTCCACTGGCGGGTGATCCTGGGGAGGGAGGAGTTCTTCAACGTCACCAAGCTGATGCACAACTCCCTCCAGGGCGACGACCAGGGGATCTCGGATCAGCAGTGGGAGGTGTTCGAGGCCTACAACGCGATGAACGCGCAGAGCCTCGACGACGACTGGGACGTGATCATCGTCCACGACCCGCAGCCGGCGGCCCTGCGCGCCGGGGCGACGAACCACTCGCGCAACTGGATCTGGCGCTGCCACATCGACCTCTCGACGCCCAACCTCGAGACGCTCGAGCGGCTGATGCCGCTCCTGCGCGACTACGACGAGACCGTCTACCACATGGAGCAGTACGTCCCGGACGGGATGGACGGCCAGGTCCAGATCATCCCGCCGGCGATCGACCCGCTCTCGCCGAAGAACATGGCGCTCTCGCCCGAGGACGCCTCGTTCGTCTGCCAGCAGTTCGGCATCGACACCGACCGCCCCCTGATCTGCCAGGTCTCGCGCTTCGGCCCGTGGAAGGACCCGATGGGGGTGATCGACGCCTTCCGGCTCGTGCGCGAGGAGATGCCCGAGGTCCAGCTCGCGCTCGTCGGATCGATGGCGACCGATGACCCCGAGGGCTGGGAGTTCTTCCACCAGACCTTCAGCTACGCGGACGGCGATCCCGACATCAAGATCCTCAACAACCTGAACAACGTCGGCGCGATCGAGGTGAACGCGTTCCAGTCCCAGGCCGACGTCGTGATGCAGAAGTCGCTCCGCGAAGGGTTTGGCCTCACGGTCACCGAGGCGCTATGGAAGGTGCGGCCGGTCGTCGCGGGCAACGTGGGCGGCATCCCGCTGCAGGTCCAGGACGGGGAGACGGGCTACCTGATCTCCTCGCCAGAGGACGCCGCCGATCGGACTCTTCGAATCCTCCGCGACCCGGAGCTCGCAAAGCAGCTCGGGCGTGCGGGCAAGGAAAGGGCGCGCGAGCTCTTCCTCACCCCGCGCCTCCTGCGAGACTGGTTGCGGGTATTCGGAGCAATGGACCTTTGAACGACGATCCGCGTTTGGTGATCGTCTCCAACCGGGGGCCGGCGCAGTTCGAGCGAGGGCCGGACGGCGAGCGCACCGTGCAGCGCGGTGGGGGCGGTCTCGTTACCGCGCTGAGCGGCCTCGTCGCGCACCGCGGCGCGCTGTGGATCGCCTCGGCGATGACGAATGAGGACGTCGCCGTGAGCCGGGAGGCCGGCGGCCGGCCGGTGATCCAGGAGCTCGACGGTGTGACCTACGAGGTGCTCCTGGTCGAGAGCGAGTCCGAGGCCTACGACAGCTTCTACAACGTGATCGCCAACCCGATCCTGTGGTTCATTCAGCATTACCTGTGGGACCTGTCGAACGCGCCGGACATCCGCCGGGAGGAGGCCGACGCGTGGGATTACGGCTACAAGACCGTGAACGCGGATATCGCGAGGGCGGTGCTGGCGGCGATCGCGGACGACGCCGAGCCGCTCGTGATGTTCCACGACTACCACCTGTACACGTGTCCGGCCCTGGTCCGGGCCTCGCGGCCGGACGCGGTGCTCCACCACTTCGTCCACATCCCGTGGTCACAGCCGGACAGCTGGCGGATCCTCCCGGGCCGCATGCGCGAGGAGATCTACCGGGGCCTCCTCGCCAACGACATCATCGGCTTCCACACAACCGCTTACTGCCGCAACTTCCTGCACTGCTGCCGGGAGTTGATGGAGCTCGAGGTCGACTACAAGCGCGGCGCGGTGCAGCACTCGGGCCGGGAGACCTGGGTCAGGGCGTATCCGCTCGGCATCGATGCCGGACGGCTCGACCGGGCGGCGGAATCGGAGGAGGTGAGGGAGTACGAGCAGGAGATCCTCCGGACCGCGCCGACCTCTCGAAGAACGTGCTGAGGGGATTCGCCGCCTTCGACACCTTCCTGCAGCAGCACCCGGACTTCCGCGAGAAGGTCACGTTTATCGCCCACCTCCAGCCGTCACGAACGGACGTGCCGGAGTACGCCGAGTATCTCGAGCGGATCGAGGCCCTGGTCGCCGTCGTGAACCACCGGCACGGGACGACCGACTGGATGCCGATCGACCTCCGCATCTACGAGAACTTCCACGAGGCCGTCGCGCGCTACAAGCACTTCGACCTCCTGATCGTCAACTCGCTCTTCGACGGGATGAACCTGGTCGCCAAGGAGGCGCCCGCGGTCAACACCCGCGACGGGGTCGTGATGCTCTCGGAGAACACGGGTGCCCACGAGGAGCTCGGCGACTGCACCCTGTCCGTCAACCCGTTCGACATCCAGGAGCAGGCGGACACGATGTACCGCGCCCTGACGATGGACCCGGAGGAGCGCCGCCTGCGCGCGGCCCGCCTGCGCGAGCTCGCACGGGAACGCGACCCCGGCGTTTGGATCTCAGAGCAGCTGGAGGACATCCGCGCAAAGCGCGAGGCGATCGCCGCGGCGCGGTAACCCGCTCCAGCGCGTTTGCGAGATTGGGGACGCTCCCGCGTACCTGATCTCGCAATCGCCGTTCGAGGCGGCAGGCTTTTCGAGCCTGGGCGCGAAATAACCGCTGGATCGCCGCCGAAGAAGGGAGTCCCTGATGGCCGCCTACGCCGAACCACCGGATGCGCTCAAGGAGCTGAGCAGAGCCTGGTGGCTTCTATTGCTCGTCGGGCTCATGTGCGGGGCCGCCGGCGTCATCGTGCTGGCGCAGCCCGACATCAGCCTGGCGACACTCGCTGTCATCGCCGGAATCTTCCTGCTTGTCGACGGTATCTACGACATCGTGGTTGCGATCGCCGAAGGGGGCGAGGGTCGCGGCATGCTGGCGCTGGTTGGAGTCCTCAGCGCGATCGTGGGCATCCTCCTGATCCGCCACCCGATCGGGAGCGTGGCCGCCGTCGCTCTGTTGGTGGGCATCTGGCTCGTTTGCATCGGCGTCGTGCGGTTGATCCGCGCGTTCGCCGTTCCCGTCGGCCGTGGCTGGAACCTCTTTGTGGCATTCATCGAGATCGTCGCCGGAGTCGTGATCGTCTCGAGTCCGGACATCGGCGTGGCGACGCTGGCAATCCTCGTCGGAATCGCGTTCATCGTCCGCGGGATTGGCCTGTGCGCCGCCGCGTGGGTGCTGCACGCAGTCAAGCACGAGGCGGCGAGCCCGCCGCCTGCCGTTACCCCCTGAGCGCCTGCTTCCTGGTCTCGCAGAACTCGAGCGCGGTCGCGTACGGATCGTCCGCGGCGAGTAGCCCGGCGTAGCCAAGCTCGGCGCCGCGGAACCCGGTCGCGTTCCAGAGCTCACCCGCGACCTCGGCCGTCCACGGACCGACGTAGAGATAGGGCTCCGCGTGCTCGTCATCGCCGGGCGAGAACCCGTAGTTGGCACGGGTGCCGTCCGCGTCCGGGCCGAGCTCGATGGCGATGTCGAAGTGCTCCGGCCACAGATTGACCTCCGAGGCGTCGTCACCGGGATCCGCCTCCGCCACCAGCACCTCGAGAACGCTCGCGCCAAGGGCGCACCAGGCGGCGAGCGCTTCGGCCGCGGCGCGCTCGACCTCGAGCGGGTGATCGTCCAGGTTCGCGCCGGCAGGAAGCAGTTCCTCGACGAGGGCGCCGGCGGCCGCGAGGGAGGTGATCCGGGTCCGTCGCTCGTCGTGTCCCTTTCGGTAAACCAGCTGATCACCCTCCATCTTGACCTGGCACTCCCGGCCCTCGAACTCGAACGCAGGCGTCCCGAACCCGCCGGGTGTCGCCCGCAGGGCGATCTCGTTTTCCGGCTTGCGGGCGGGCGCGACGATCTCCTCCGCCACCCGGTGGAGCGCGGCCCCGGTCGTGGCGAAGTCGGGGGGAAGCGGCTTCAAGCCGCGGAATGAAGGCATGTGCTGATGTGCGTTGAAGGCTGATGTCCGTTACGGGGATCCCCGTAACGGACAAGCCCGTAGGACTTCTACTTCAGATCGGCCGCTCGGATGCGGCGCGTTCGACACGGAGGTAACAGTGAACGACAGGGAGATCCTCACCGAGAAGCAGATGGCGGCGGTCGAGTCGAACACGATCGACTACTCCGATCTGCGCGCGTTCTTCATCAACTGCACGCTGAAGCGCAGTCCCGAGCTCTCGAACACGCAAGGGCTGATGGACATCTCGATGGAGATCATGCGCCGCAACGGCGTGGAGGTCGAGTGCATCCGCGCGATCGACCACGACATCGCTGTCGGTGTGTGGCCCGACATGACCGAGCACGGATGGGAGAAGGACGAGTGGCCTCAGATCTTCGAGCGCGTGATGGCCGCGGACATCCTCGTACTCGGGATGGCGATCTGGCTCGGCGAGAAGACCTCGGTCGCGACGCAGATCATCGAGCGCCTCTACGGCAACTCCCACCTCCTGAATGATGCGGGCCAGTACGCCTACTACGGCCGCGTCGGCGGCTGCCTGGTGACCGGCAATGAGGACGGCGTCAAGCACTGCGCGATGAACACGCTCTATTCGCTACAGCACCTGGGCTACGTGATCCCGCCGCAGGCGGACTCGGGCTGGATCGGGGAGGCCGGGCCGGGGCCGTCCTATCTCGATGAAGGCTCAGGAGGGCCGGAGAACGACTTCACGAACCGAAACACGACGTTCATGACGTGGAACCTCCTCCACGTGGCCCGGATGCTGAAGGACGCGGGCGGCATCCCAGCCCACGGCAACCAGCGCTCGGAATGGGACGCGGGCTGCCGGTTCGACTTCCCGAATCCGGAGCACCGCTGAGGCGCCGGCGCCGCCCGGGCGCCGACTGCGGAGTTAAGTGGTGCCGATCAGCTTCCTCGTCGGGTCGCGCGGGGGCACGCCCCATGCAATCCAGGGCCTCCCGCCAGCGACGGAGTCGTATGCCGTGGGCTGGACCGCCAGCGGTCGGGCATTGCTCGTGTCAACGTCCGGAGGCTGTGCGGCTCCTCCCCGCAACTACTCGAGGTTTCGGAGGCCGGCGCGATTCTCAAGCATTGGAAGCTGAGCGACAGAAGTCGGTCGCCCTTGAGAGCTCGATCACTCCGAGACCGGTCGCTGAAGTTTTGCTGGCTAACTTCGGGCCTAGCCAATGACCGTCACGCGGCGGACCCGCGAGTGCCCGCGAACATACGGATACCCTGCCTGGCCCGGCACGACGGCGCGGAACCGGTAGTGGCGGCGTCCCGTCGTGGCGTGGAAGCGGTAACGCGCTCGGTAGATGCCCTCGGCGTCCGTCCGGCCGTTTCGCACCTCTACCCAGTGATGGCCTGACCGAGCCTGGATCCGGACCCAGCGGCGTCGACCGCGAATCGAGCGGCGTGGCCGTTGTGGAGAGGGTGGTGGGGACGCACGAGCAGCCGAGGATGGGCATGCACTCTGAGGCTGAGCCGCCGCTCGGCCACGTTCGCGTGGCTCCACCAGTAGGCGACGCGCACCTGGCGGTTCGGTCCATCGGGTAGCTCGGCCGAAAACCGCCCGTCAGCCTCCGTCGTGGGCATTGCCACCACCCGCTCGAGGTCGCCCGGAATCGGAATGCGCGTCGCGATGCACACGCGGGCGCCCGCGACGGGAACTCCCGTGGCCGACAGAAGACGCCCGTGAACCTCGACCGTGCGAGCTCCGCCGTCATCCGTTGACTTGCGCACCAGATGCGCCTCGAGTCGCGGCGCGGCTCCGGTGCGCGATACCGGGCACAGGTTGTCGACGTTGATCCGTCGGGACGCGCAGGAGCGGTTCGCGCTCGTGCCGCCGGCGTAGTCGGCCGAGCAGATTCGCAGCGTGTTCGATCCTTGATGGAACGGCGCCGCCGCCGTGTGCATCCGGAAGGTCGTGCGAGCGCTCGGCGGGCAGGGTCGCAGGCGAAGGGCCCAACCCTCCTTGATACGGCACTGTGTCGTGTATGCCGTCACGGGCTGGCCGTTGACCTGGACGAGGAACCGGTGAACGCCCGCCCCGACGTCCTTGGCGGTCACCGCGATCGGCTGCATGCCTCGCTTGCTGCCGGGACGAAGCATTGCGCCGCCTACGGCGATAGTCGGGGCCACGCCGTCCCGGAGCTCCAGCGCGATCCGCTTGATGCGAATCCGAGCCCTGCGCCCGGTGCCGCAACCGCTCACCCGACGGCACGAAAGCCTCGCCGTGAACACACGTGCAGGACTGGCGAAGCGCGAGCGGGCGATGCCGGCGTCGGGGGTTCCGAAGACCTGCGCGACGCCTGTGGGTGGAACCGCCAGAAGCTGAGGAAGATGACCGCCGCCGCCATGACCCGCTGCGTTGACGCCGACGTGGGTGAACACCGTCCCGCGGGGTGCCTGCACCGTCCACCCGCCCCAGCGGCTATCGCCCGTGCGCTTACCGGAATGCCGCACGACGAGCCCGGGCTGGTCCGTTGCGCACCCGGACTCGGAGATGTAGTGGGCCGAGGTCCGCTCGAAGGTGGCGTCGGCGTGCCGGGCGCCGAGGTCCGGGTTGCAGATGGCGACCCGGTATGGGCCGGCGTCGGCCTTCGGGGCGGTGAGAAGCGCCACTGCCGTAACGGCGATCGCCGCGGCGGCGACTCGGTTGGTCTTGCCGCTCATCGGTTCCCTTCCGTCGAGATCAGCGTTCGAATCCGAACTCGGAGGGGCCGCTTTGGTTACCGCCGCCGCCGCTTGGCTGGGGAGCAGGAGAGCTGCTCGTCGCCACAGGGGTTGGCGCCGGCGCCGGCGGAGGAGGGGAGTAGGCCGGCGCCGGCGCCGGGGTGGGCGGAGAAGGCGCGGGTGGCGGTGGAGCGGGGACGGCGACGGGGGTCGGCTGTGGAGCGGCGGAGTGCTCTGGACGGCCGGGCTTCCGATGCTTGGGGGCTGGCTTAGGCTCGTGAGG
>VAYL01000228.1:0-2787 GCA_005884305.1 Actinomycetota bacterium | reverse complement strand
GTGCGTGAGACCGACGTCCGCCGGCAACGGGGGCGGCTCGGGACGCTCGAGGAAGGCCGGTAGACCGATTACGAGCGCGACGCACGCGGCCAGGCCGGCGGCTACCTTCGCCACGTTCTGCCAGCGAATTCGCGTTCCCGTCCCCATCTACGGGTTCAACCCCGCCTGGAAGTCGGCCGCCCCCCGGTCGCTATAGTCGTCCGCCGGTTTGGCGACAGCAATCGACACCGAATACGAGCTCGTGCTCATGCTCGATCCGGACGTTCCGGACGAGCGGCGCGACCAGATCGCCGACGAGACGCGCAAGCGGATCGAGTCCGCGGGCATCCTCAAGCACGACACGTCCTGGGGGATGCGAAAAATGGCCTACGAGATCCGTCAGCGCACCGAGGCCGACTACAGACTGTTTCGGTTCGAGGGCGAGACCCCAGTGCTCGACGACCTGAACCACAACCTCCGGATCGCCGACGGCGTGCTGCGCTTCCGCATCTTCAAGGTCGATCCCTCATCACCGGCGATCGTCCCGCCGCCCGCGATGGGCACCTCGGCCGGGGCGCCGCCGCGAGCCCCGCGCCGCCAGGAGGCGGCGCCCGACGCGGGAGCACCCGAGCAGGCCGAAGAGGTCGCGCCCGAGCAGGCTGAGGAGACCGCTCCCGAGGAGGCCGAAGAGGCCGCTCCCGAGGAGGGACCGTCGGCGCCGGCCGCCGCTGCGCCCGAGCCCGCAGAAGCCGCTCCGGAGGAGCCGGCGGCAGAGGCTCCCTCCGAGCCGGGCTCAGAGCCGACTCAGTAGCCGCCGCGCCGCGGATCTAAACCCGCTCGTTGCGTCTTCCTCTCTCGGCAGGGGAGAGAACGCGCCGCCCCCGTCCTTAGACTGAGGAACCGATAAGCGAATCGAGGAAGGTGCTGATTTCAGTGGCGGCAACGAATGTGAATGTGGTGGTCATCACGGGCAACCTCACGAAGGACCCCGAGCTCCGGAGCACCCAGGGCGGGACGCCGGTCTGCAATCTCCGCGTGGCGGTGAACAGTCGTCGCAAGAACGCAAGCGGCGAGTGGGAGGACAAGCCGAACTACTTCGACGTGACTGTCTGGGGCGCCCAGGGCGAGAACTGCGCGACCTATCTCTCCAAGGGCCGACCGGTCGCAGTCGAGGGTCGCCTCGACTGGCGCGAGTGGGAGACGACGGACGGCAACAAGCGCCAGAGCGTCTCGATCGTTGCCAATTCGGTCCAGTTCCTCGGCAGCCGCGAGGGTGGCGGCGCGCCGCAGAGCAACGGGATCCAGGGCCAGTCAGACGTCCCGGCCGACACGTCGGACTTCGAGCAGGCAGAGCCCATCGGCGCCGGCTCCGGCGGCGACGACATCCCGTTCTAGGGAACTCGATTTCAACCGCTGCGAGCGCGCGTGGTCGCGCGGCGTAGCTATCATGCGCACTCTCGCGCCGCCCCCTTTCGCTGGGCGGCGCGCGTGCGATGTGATGACTGAAGCGACCGCTCACGGAAACGACTGATGGCACGCCGCCAGCGAAACGCGTCGGCGGGTCCAGGTGCGCCCGGCGGAGGCCGCAGGCGCCCAGGCAGGTCAGACCGGTTCCGCCCGCGCAAGTACACGCGGATCAACGTCGACCACATCGACTACAAGGACCTGAACACGATGCGGCGCTTCATCTCCGACCGCGGCAAGATCCGCTCGCGCCGCGTCACCGGCCTCTCGCGGCGCCACCAGCAGCAGCTTGCGCTCGCCGTCAAACGGGCGCGCGAGATCGCGCTACTCCCCTACGTGGGCGAGCGGTAGGCGCGAGGCTCGGGATGGCGCAGGCGATTCTTCTCAAGGACGTCGAGGACCTCGGCCAGGCGGGCGAGGCCGTCGACGTCTCGCCCGGGTACCTCCGCAACTACCTTCAGCCACGAAAGCTGGCACAGCCCGCGACGGCCGCGTCGCTCGAAGACGCGCGGCGCCGCCAGGAGGCCGCCGAGCGGGCGGCCAAGGAGGCCGCCGAACGCGCGGGCGAGACGGCGGCGCTTCTCTCCAAGACCGTGCTGACGATCCAGCACCGCGCGGGCGAGGACGGAAAGCTCTACGGCTCCGTAACGACAAAGGAGATCGCTGACGCGATCAGCGAGGCTCGCGGGCTTCGGATCGACCGCAAGAAGATCCAACTCGACGATCCGATCCGAGAGGTCGGCACCTACATGGTCGACGTCGAGCTCTCGGGTGGCGCGACCGCTCGGATCAAGACGATCGTCGCCGAGGAGAAGTAAGCCCGCAAGTCGCGGCTAACTCGTCGGACCTCCTCCGACGTGTTTCACGAAATTTGCGGGAACGCCGCGTGCGGCACACGCGCCGCTGTGCTTTGCTCGAATCAGCCACGACACCAGCTGGTTTCGGGGCTAAAGCCCCTCATCAAACACATGGGCGCGACCGGGGGCGAATCCGCCGACCGCCGCCCTCTAATTAACGGAGCGCATGCGCTCCGAGACGAACGGAAAAGGCCCCCGTATGGCGACCGCAGAGACCCACGTCCCGCCCCAGAACCTCGAGGCCGAGTCCTCGGTCCTCGGCGCGATGATGGTCTCCGACGGGGCGATCGCTCCGGTCATCCTCGACGTTCGCCTCCACGACGAGGACTTCTACCGGGAGCGTCACCGCATCGTCTTCCGAGCGATCACCGGCCTCTATGAGCAGGGGGAGCCCGTGGACGCGCTCACGGTCTCGGAGTTCCTCGCGCAGCGAGGCGAGCTCGCGGAAGCCGGGGGCAAGGAGACGGTTTCCGAACTCGCCTCAACG
>VAYL01000147.1:17460-24076 GCA_005884305.1 Actinomycetota bacterium | reverse complement strand
GCGGCGGTTCGCTCCGTCGCGGGAGCAAGGTGCGACGGAACCATGTCACCACGAGGACCGCGGCACCCGGCAGGCTGGCGACGAACACCATGACGCCGTAGACCACGGCGGTGGCGACCCCCTCCTGCGCACCGAGGCCGGCCGCGGCGAACGCCCACGCCAAAGCCGCCTCGCGCGGCCCCCAGCCACCGACGCTGGGCAGCACCATGACCAGCATCACGAGCACGGCGAGTGGCAGCATCCGGGATGGCGGCGCGGCGACGCCCGCTGTCCGCGCGGCGATCAGGAAGATGACCGCGTGGCCGCAGACGAACAGCGCAGATGCGAGCGCGATGGGAAGCCACGCTCTCCGGGCGAGCAGCCCGTCGCGGATGTCCCCGGCCGCTGCCTCCCAAGCCCGCGCAAAGCGACCGCCACCGCGTCGCGCGCGAGCCACGAGCACGACGCACGGCACCGCCGCCACGACCGCGATCGCCACGAGCGGCATGAACGAGTGCACAGGCGATGGCAGCGCGAGGAGAACGATCAGACCCAGGACGAACAGGACGACCTGCCCGGCGAAGCGCTCCCACGCGACGGCCCGCAACGCGCGGCCCACATCGCTCACGTCGCGACCGTGGCTGACCCCGCGGTGGATGTCGCCAACGATCCCGCCGGGCAGCGTGAGGTTGAGAAACAGCGCTCGGTAGTACGCCGCCACGGCGGCGGGCAGCGGCAGGTCGATGCCGAGACCACCGGCCACGATCTTCCACCGCCAAGCGCAGCATACGGTCGTCAGCACTCCCAGGCCCACCGCCGCCGAAAGCGCTCCGGCGTCGACCGTGCGGATACCCTCGAGGAACGGGCCCGCGCCGAGACGCCAGATGAGGACAGCGAGGATCACGGCGGAGCCCACCAAGCGGCCCCACGTCCACACGGTCCGGCTCATGGCGAGTAACCGGGCCGTGGGTGCGGCCCGAATGCGGTGAGAAAGCGGTTACGGAAGGCGCTCATCGGCCAGACCGGGGCCTGGGGGCTGGGCCGCAAGCCGTTGCTCCAGCCCCATCCCGCTATCCGGTGCAGGACCGCGGGGTCGTGGGCGATGACCGAGATCGGCACGTCGTGACTGGGGCCCAGCCCGCTGACGATCGACCAGGGCTGATGGTCGCCCAGGACGACGAGCACGAGGTTGGGATTGTGAGCGTGCCGGACAAACGAGACGAGGGCTCTCAGCGAGTACTTGATCGACTGGGCGTACGCCGTGCGTACGCCCGCGGGGTTGCTCCATAGCTCATCCACCGGCGTGTGGTGAGCCGCCTCAATCCGGTTGAAGACGGCGCCGTCGCCCACCCGACTCCACTTGATCATTCCCGGGATGCGGCTCCAGGGCGCGTGGCTCGACACCGTGTCGACCTCCGCGAAGATGGGAGGACGGCCGGGCTTCGCGAGCTCTCGGCGCTGGAGGGTCGAGTACGTGTACTGGTCGGGCATCGACGCGTAGGCGTAAGCCGGACCCTGATACCCGACGTTATCCCGGTTGTAGAGCTTGTCGAAGTGGTAGAACGACTTGCCCTCGGGCCAATCAGGGTCATTCGACGGCACGTCGTCGACGGTCCGCCATCCGGCCCGCTTGAACGCGTCGCTGAGCGTGAAGCGATTGGAAGCGACGAGCTGGTTGTAGCGATCGGCGGTGTTGACCCAGAGGCCTGACTGCAGCGTGGAGTGCGCCAGCCAGCTGATGCCGCCGAACGTCGGCGAGGTGAGGAAGCCGCTCCGAGCCGAGAAGCCGGCGGCACGCAGCCGCTGGGTCCCCTTGGCGAGCACCGAATCAACCTGCGGCGCGAAATCAGAGCCCTGGACCGCGACCTGGCCGTAGCTCTCGACGAAATCGAGGATGACGTCCTTGCCGCGCAGGCCGGTCAGCAGCTGGTTCGCGGGAGTGCCGTGGAAGCGGTCGTGGCTGATCTCCTTCGCGAAGACCCCATGGTCCGCGATATCGGCTCGCAGCGCGCTCACCTGGTCGACGACCACGCTGGCCGTGCTCGTGGAGGCGACGGGTGTCTGGGCGACGACCTGCGCGCCGAATGCCCAACACAGCACCCAGGCGACGCCGAGCGCCGCGACGGCGCGAAGCGACCACCGGCGGTGACCAGCCGCGACCCGGGTCAGCCGAAACACGGCCAGTGTCACCAGGACGAATAGGGCGACGGTGAGCACCGCCACCGCGACGACGACCAGGGTCGCGGATGAGGCGCCGACCGTTTTGCTCAGCGTCTCGCTCCCGATCCCCGCGTAGCTCAGGTCCTGATAGGGATCGAACGGCCGGTCGAAGGTCACGAAGAACCCGATGTCGAGGACCTTCAGCAGAATCACCAAAGCGAGAACCGGTCCGACGACCGCGGCGAGGACGCGTCGGCCTGTGACGGGCAGGACGATGGCCAGGGCGATGAGGACGAGACCCTCGAGCGGGAGTCTCAGGAACGCGCTCAGGCCGAAATGAAACGGGTTGTCCGGAGCGACGAGTGCACCCCACACGACCAGCAGGGAGAGGGCCGTGAACACCGCGGCGATTCCTGTTCGCACGCGTCGACGTCCCGGACCGGCGGGAGTTTCGGCTTTGCGAGCGGGGCTGGGATCGGCGCCCCACGCCGGTCGGGTGTGCCTGGCTTTCCTTTGCCTCCGAAGCCACCACACGTCGCGGCCGAACGACTCGGAAAGCAGCACGAGCGCGGCGATGAGCGCGGCCACGTTCACGGCGGGCGGCAGCACGCTTGCGGCCGCCACGGTCAGCACGATCCCTTGCGTCGCGGCGACGACCTTGCGCCAATAGCGTGGCGGGAGCGGCTCACGCAGCCACGGAAACGCCAATCCGGCCGCTCCGAACGCGTAGCGCGCCGCGCCGATCGCGAGCACCCACGCGCCGACCGAGCGGGGCACGTACACGCTGAGGATGAGGATCAGGAACGCATCGACCTCAGCGTCGAAGTGCGCGCCCAGTGTGTTCGTCGTCCTTGTGCGTCGGGCGACCCATCCGTCGACCGCGTCCAGAGCCAGCGCGACGACCGCGAGTGAGACCAGCATCGGTACCGACACGGGCTGAGCGAACGAGTCCGCGATGAGCGCCGCGATGCCGACAGCGAGGGTTGCGCGAGCGAGGGTCACCCAGTCGGCCGGGCCCAGCCGATCGGAGCGGTGGTTCGAGAGGCCGCGCGCGAGTGCGCCATTCGTGATCACTCCGCAGGTGAGTCCCACGACCCAGGCGGCGGCGCCGAAGCCGGCGCCGCTCGTGGCGACAATCCCTGCGAGTGCCGCGAGCAGCAGAACCTGGGCGACCATCCCGGTCACCGGGCCGGATACAGCCGCTCGCACCGTGCCTGCCGTGACAGGCGTGGCGCCCCTGGTTTCCATCGCTGGGTATACGGAAAGCCCCCGCGTAAGGTTCGCCCCCATCAGGCGGAAGATTGTCAAGCGTGTGGGCATGGAACTGCCGTGAAGCAAGACGAACGCGCTCCGTTCGCCCGGGCCCTCCGACGAGCGCGCATGTCGGCGTACGCCCCGGGCGAGTTCGTCGAGCAGGAGAGCTTCATGAGCGCCACGGAGATCCGGGCACTGGCGGATCAGGCCGGCATCGGACCAGGGGTCTCAGTCCTGGACCTGTGCTGCGGAATTGCCGGGCCCGGACGCCTCATCACCCGTGAGCTGGGCTGCACCTACCTGGGAGTGGACTTCAGCTCCAGTGCCATCGACATTGCACGTGAGAGCGCTGGCGACCTTCCCTGTCGCTTCGAGGTCTCGCGGATCCCGCCGATCCCGCCGGGCCAGTTCGACGCGGTGCTTCTGTTCGAGACCCTGCTGGCCTTTCCCGATAAGGAAACGCTGCTTCAGGAGATAGCCGGAGCCCTTATGACCGGAGGGCGCTTCGCCTTCACCATGGAAGCGGGCTCACCCCTGACCGAGGCAGAGCGAGAGCGCATGCCCGACGCCGACACGGTCTGGCTCACCCCGCTCCAGGACATCCTCACCTCCTTGGAGCGGATCGGGCTGGTTGTCCGTTGGCAGGAGGACCTCACCCGGTCCCACCGTGCCGTGGCGGATTCGCTGACCGAGGCGTTTGCCGCCGACGCCGCTGACATCGCCGCGCAGATCGGACGCACGGCACTGGAGGAGCTGCTGGCCGCCCACCGGCTCTGGAGCGAGTGGCTGCGCGAAGGGCGGGTCCGCAAGATCGCTCTGGTTGCGGAGAAGGTCTGATTGGCTTGGCTTCTGGGGTTCCCGCGTTCGGCTGGTTACGGGGCGCCGGCGCCTGAAGCCTCCCCGGCGGGCCTGGGGCCGCGGGACCCGGCAGCGAGGTATGCGATGCCGAAGACAGGAGAGATCAGTCAGCGTGTCCCGCATGGCGACGCGAATCTGCTCCCACGGCCGGCGCACGATCCACTCATCTAGGGAGCCGAACCGCCCCACAGTTGCGATTCCGAGCTTTGCCAGCCAGCCAGGCATGTTGTCGGGAACCTTGAGATCCAGCACAACCCAACGCCCGCCAGCGGATAGGGCCGTGGCGCCGCGGGCGATGACCTCGCGGCACTCCGGAAGCAGCGAATGCGCGTAGGTGGCAAGGATTGCGTCGACGCCGGTCGGGAACTCGAACTCGGCCACGTCGGCTTGCACGAGGCTGACATTGATCCACCCGTTTGTCTCGATCCGATGCTGAGCTTGGGCGAGCATCGCGTCGGTCAGGTCAACGCCGACGATCCGGCCCTCGGGACCGATTTCCCGCTGGATCAATGGGAAGTTGAGACCCGTGCCGCAGCCGACCTCGACCACGCTGTCACCCGGGCGAAGCCCGAGCGCGTTTACGGCCCTGCGGCGGTGGGCGCGCTGGTGGACGTAGAGCAGTGAGGTGAGGTCGTAGTGCCGGGCACTCTTGCGGTATGTCTCGATGACGTGCTCTCGCGTACTGTCGATCTGGCTCATGATGTGCTCCTAGATCGGATCCCGGGTAGCGGCGGTCAACCGCGAGCCGTCGCCCGCCGATCGCGGGTCGAAGATCCTACGGCGAGCGTGACCCGGCGCTGGCTTCAGCGGGCGTGTGAGTCGAGCGGTCGAGCTGGCTGACGCCTCCGACAGAGCAGGTGGCCCCACTGTTCTTATCGATCGATGACCAAAGACCAACGCCTCGCAATCGTCCTATTGCTGAACCTGGCGATGGTCTTTGCCCTGGTGATCGTCGGCCTTGTCTCTCACTCCCTTGGCGTACTTGCCGCGGGAGCCGATTATCTGGGCGATGCCGCCGGAGTCGCGATCAGCCTGGCCGCCTTGCGAATCAGTCGCCATCCCCACGGTCACCCCAAGGCAACGTCATTCGCCGCGCTCGCCAATGCTTCGTTTCTGTTGCTCGTGACCACGGTTGTTGGCGTCGAGGCTCTGCGGCGGTTGCTCGGTGGGACCCCGGAAGTCCACGGCCTGCCGGTATTGATCGTCAGCGCCATCGCTGCGCTCGTGATGATCCTCGGCGCCTTCATCCTCGGCAACATCGAATCCTCAGATTTCAACATGCGATCGGTAATGCTCGATACCGTCGCTGACGCTGCCGCGGCGGCTGGCGTAGCGATCGGGGGGGCGATCATTCTCATCGCGGGCGGCCTTTACTGGCTCGATTCAGCCATCGCGCTCGCGGTAGCTCTCGTGATCGGCTTTCACGCCCTGAAGCTTCTGCGCGAAGTGCTTGTGGATCTGCGTCGAAGTGCGGCGGGCTAAGACGGGCAGCTGTATCGGCGGCTAGGTGCATTAACGACCTCGGTACCCTCGCCCGGGTGTCGACTGACAGCCCGCTGAGTCCAATTCTCTCCCCGGGACAGCTGCAGGCCCTCGCGGCGCTGGGCGAGGAGCGCACGGCGACGGAGGGAGAGTTCCTGTTCCGCATCGGTGATGCGCGCTACCCGTTCATCGTCGTCCTCGAGGGCGAGGCCGCCATCCTCGACGGGGCCGGAAACGAGATCGCCCGCCAGGGTCCGGGGGGCTTCCTCGCCGAGATGAACCTGCTCACCGGGCAGACCGTCTACGTCGACGGAGTCGTGAAGCAGGCAATACGCTACATCGCGGTGGACCGCGAGGATCTGCGGCGGCTGATGACCGAGGACGGGGCGCTCGCCGACCTGCTCCTACACACGTTTATGCGCCGGCGCGAGATCCTCCAGGAACGCGAGGGCGTCGGTTTCGAGGTAATCGGGCCGCGGTCCTCCGCTCCGAGGCGCCGGCTGATCGACTACGCCCGCCGCGGGCGACTCCCGCACGTCTGGCGCGACACGGAACGGAACGACCCTGAGGCGGCGGCGACCATCGCCGATCTCGAGCCTGACGAGCTGCCGCTGGTCCGGCTGCCAGGAGGCACCGAACTTCGCAACCCGAGCAACGGCCAGCTCTCGCGAGCGCTTGGGATCGGGCTCGAGCTCGCGCCTCGCGAGGAGGTCGACCTCGCGGTGATCGGAGGCGGCCCGGCGGGTCTCGGCGCGGCCGTCTACGCCGCTTCGGAGGGGCTCGAGACCCTGGTCATCGAAAGCACCGCTCTCGGCGGCCAGGCCGGAGCGTCCCGCCGAATCGAGAACTACCTGGGGTTCCCCGGCGGGATCAGCGGTTCCGA
>VAYL01000147.1:16789-17273 GCA_005884305.1 Actinomycetota bacterium | reverse complement strand
AGCGTCTTCTACGCCGCCGGCCCGCCGGAGGCCCACGCGTGCGGGGGGACGCGAGTCGGCGTTGTCGGTGGTGGCAATTCCGCCGGCCAGGCGGCGGTCTGGCTCGCCCGTGGCGGCGCGCTCGTGACCCTTCTGCACCGGCGCGCCAGCCTCAGCGAAACGATGTCTGACTACCTGATCGCAGAGCTCGATCGCAACGGCGTCGCCGTGCGTGATCGCAGCGAGGTCGCCGAGCTGCACGGCGCTAACGGCGAACTCGAGGCGGTGACGCTGAAGGACGGCGAGCGACTCGCGCTCGGGTCCCTCTTCTGCTTCCTGGGAGCCGATCCGTGCACCGACTGGGTCGGCGATGCCGTCGCCAGGGACGAGCACGGGTTCATCCTCACTGGCGACGACGCGGGCGCAGCCGGACTACTGGAGAGCAGCGCGGCCGGCATATACGCCGCCGGCGATGTCCGCGCGGGATCGACCAAGCGCGCCGCGA
>VAYL01000147.1:13600-16635 GCA_005884305.1 Actinomycetota bacterium | reverse complement strand
CGTGCACATCCTGGTCGTCGAGGACGAGCCGGGCATCGCCGACTTCCTCGCGCGGGGCCTGATCGCAGAGGGATATTCCGTCGAGACGACCGACAACGGCATCGACGCGGGGCGCCTTGCCACGTCCGGCGATCCCGACCTCGTGATCCTCGACCTCATGCTTCCCGGCCGTTCGGGAACCGAGGTCGTCGCCGACATCAGGGCCACCAAGCCCGCACTGCCGATCATCGTCCTCACGGCGCGCGGGGAGGTGGACAGCAAGGTCTCACTCCTCGATCTTGGAGCGAACGATTACGTGACCAAGCCGTTCTCGTTCGAGGAGCTCGTGGCTCGCGTTCGCGCCCACCTCAGGGATCGCGACGAGGCGAGTACCTCACGGCTCGAGGTCGGCGACATCCGGATGGATCTCGTCGGGCGCCGCGTCATGCGTGATGGGGTTCCCGTGCGCCTGACGACGACCGAGTTCGGGCTTCTCGCGTACTTCATGCGTCATCCGGGACAGGTGCTGACACGGCAGGAGCTCCTCGAGTCGGTCTGGGGCTACCCGGCCACGGCAGATACCGGAGTCGTCAGCGTCTACATCGGTTACCTCCGGCGAAAACTTGCGGTCGGCGCCGCCCCGGTTCCGATCGAGACGGTCAGGTCGGTCGGGTATCGCCTGCGGCCCGATGGCTGAACGCCTGGCCGCCCTCACCCGGCGCAGCGGCACCCGGGCGATCGCGCTCATCGTCCTCGCGGCGCTCGCCGCCACGTTCGTCGCCGTCTATCGGGGGACGGGCTCGGATCTCCGCGGACAGGTGGATCGCGATCTCGGTGAGGACGCGAGCGGGCTCCTGCAGCACGTGAGGACGGCGCCCGGGAGCACGGCCGCCAACGTCTCGAGGAACGCCCAGCGGTACATCAACTCGCAGCCGACCTTCGGCCCCTCCTCCGAGCTCTTCGTGGTCAAGGTGAGCCGGGCCCCCCTGGCGACCAACGAGCCCGAGCTTCTCGGAGTGCGTCCAGAACCGGGTGAGTCGGCGCGCGAAGCCAAGGCAGAAGCCGGAGAGCCGGCGGAGATCCTCTCCTCCCCGGACGGCTACTCGACGATCACGCTCGCGGACACCGGCGACGTACGACTGCTCACCCGTCCCCTTTTCACCGGCACCCGGCGCACCGGTCAGGTCACCGTCGGCGAGCCCCTGAAGACGGTACAGACGGCGCAGTCCGGAATCTCGCGAACCTTCCTGCTCGCCGGCTCCATCGCGTTGGTCGCCGCGATCGCCGCCGGAGCCCTGGTCGCGGGCTTGAGCACTCGGCCGCTGCGGCGAATGGCGGGAACCGCGCGGGAGGTGGACGCCGGCGAGCTCTCGATGCGGATGGAACCGAAGGGCCCTGCGGAGACTCGCCGCCTCGCGGAATCCTTCAATCACATGCTCGACCGCCTCGAGGAGGCGTTCGCGCGCCAGCGTGCGTTCGTCTCCGACGCCTCACATGAGCTGCGGACGCCCCTCACCGCCATCCGTGGCCAGATCGAGGTCCTCGCCCGAGACAGCGAAGGCGCCTCAGCCGAGAACGTTCGCGCAACCGCCAGCGTCGTCACGCGGGAGGTGGATCGCATGCAGAGGTTGGTCGATGACATGCTGCTGCTCGCGCAGTCCGACGAGGGGCTCGCACACGACCCCCGTCCCACCGAGCTCCAAAGCCTCCTCACCGAGGCGCTCGACGGCATAACCGGCGGGCGCGATCGCCGGGTTGAGCTCAGGGACCTGCCGACCGGAACGGTCATTGCCGACCGCGAGCGCATCATCCAGGTGATCCGGAACCTCGTGGCGAACGCGGTCGAGCACACGTCCGCGGGCGGCTTGATCGAGCTCGACGCTTCTGCCGCCCGTGGCTCGATCCGGATCAGCGTCTCCGATGACGGCCCGGGCATCCCCGAAGAGCAGCGCGAGCGGATCTTCGTTCGCTTCCACCGGCTCGAGTCCGCGCGTGACCGAACAAGCGGCGGCACCGGGCTCGGCCTTGCCATCGCACGGGCAATCGTCGAAGCCCACGGCGGGCGGATCTGGGCCGACGAGTCGCGCAGCGGTGGCGCCCGCATAACGTTCGAGCTCCCGGGCTACCGGACTCACGCGAGCTAGCCGACTGATCCCGAGAGTTTTCTTACGGTCGGCTAACCGCCCCGTAAGGGTCCGCCGCGATATTCGGGTCATGGATTCGCGCGAGCGACCCCCCGTCGGGCCCGCGGATGCCCGCGACGCGGCCCTCCGCCGAGCATCGACGCTCACCAAGTGGGCGGGCGTTGCCGCGGTGGCGCTCACGGGCGCCGTCGCCGGATTCGTGGCGCAGGCGAAGCCCGGGCACTCGACGACGTCGGGGCAGGCGAAGACAGGGGGCTCCAGCGGGCGATCTCAGCCTGCGTCATCGTCGTCGACCCAGCCGAGCTCGAGCTCCAATGCCAGCGCAAGGGGGGAGCCGACACTGAGCCCACCCTCTACCCCGCCCGCCCCGGCGCCCAGCGCGCCCGTCGTCTCGTCCGGCGGCTCCTGACGGTGATCGTCTCCGCGACGTGGCCCGCCCTGGGGACGACGGCGGCCGTGCTGGTGACCGAGCCGGGAGCGATCGCGAAGGCGCGAGCGCTCCTCAAAGACGAGCTCGAGCAGATCGACGCCGCGTGCAGCAGGTTTCGGTCGGACTCCGAGCTTTCGCGGCTCAACGCGGGCGCCGGCGAGCTGTTCGCCGTAAGCGATCTCTTCGCCGAAGCTGTCGAGGCCTCGATTCGAGTGGCTCGGGCAACCGACGGCGCGGTTGACCCGACGCTCGGCCGCGCGATGAGCGACATCGGCTATGACCGCGATTTCGCCGAACTGCGCGACGATCACGTCGTCCCCGGAACTGCGCGGCCAGCCGCCGGATGGCAGTGCGTGAGACTCGATCGGCGAGCGCGGAAACTCAGCATTCCGGCGGGCGTCGAGCTCGACCTCGGGGCCACGGCCAAGGCACTGGCGGCCGACCGCGCGGCACGGCGCATTCACGAATCCGCGGGATGCGGT
>VAYL01000147.1:11641-13561 GCA_005884305.1 Actinomycetota bacterium | reverse complement strand
GGGCTCGCCACCGAGCGGCGGATGGCGCATTCGCGTGGGCGACGACCACGCGCGGGCGTCGGACTCCGGCCAGACGGTGTCGATCGAGGACGGAGGCCTGGCCACCTCGAGCACAACCGTGCGCCGCTGGCCGCTCGGTGGACGAATCCAGCACCACATCGTGGATCCACGAACCGGCACGAGCGCTGCCGAAGTGTGGCGGACCGTGAGCGTCGCCGCCCGGTCCTGCGTCGACGCGAACGCCGCCAGCACCGCGTCGATCGTCAGAGGGCACCGAGCCCCTGGCTGGCTGCGGCAACTCACGCTGCCGAGCCGGCTGGTCGGCATCGATGGCGAGGTGCTTCGCGTGGCCGCGTGGCCGGAGGCGAGCGGCGCGTGAGCATCCTCGCGGCCGGCCCGAGCCCCTTCTGGTACCTCACCCGCGGAGCGGGGACAGTGGCAATGATCCTGCTTACCGCCAGCGTCGTGCTCGGCATCCTCGACTTCAGCCGGTGGCGCACTGAATCGTGGCCACGCTTCCTGACCGACGCACTTCACCGCAACGTCTCGATGCTGGCTCTCGTAATGGTCGCGGTCCACGTGATCACGACGGTGGCTGACGGGTTTGCGCCGATCGGCCTTCAGGACTCGATCATTCCCTTCCTGTCGCCCTATCGGCCGCTGTGGCTGGGACTCGGTGCGATCTCCTTCGACCTGCTGCTCGCCGTCGCGGTTACCAGCGCGCTGCGCCGCCATGTGGGCTACCGCGCTTGGCGCGCGGTCCACTGGGGCGCGTACGCGTGCTGGCCTCTTGCGCTCGTGCACGGGCTCGGAACCGGATCGGATGCGACGTCTGTATGGATGCTGCTGCTGAGCATCGCCTGCCTGGCCGCGGTTCTCATCGCGCTAGGGTGGCGTGTCTCCGCGACGGTGCCGGGGACTCCGGCTCGCCGCCTCGCGACCGGCGCGCTCACCGTCGCGCCGATCGCCCTTGTGGTGTGGGTGGCCCTCGGGCCGCTCGCCGGAAACTGGGCCGCCCGGGCCGGAACGCCTGCCAACCTCCTCCCTTCGAGCCAGTCAGCCTCCGCCGGAACCGGCGGCGGGAGCGCCTCCGGCGGCTTCCAGGCTCCCTTCACGTCGCGGCTCTCGGGTTCGGTGCACCAGCGCAGCTCCGCCTCCGGTCTCGTGAGCGTCGATCTGCGGATGAAGATGCATGGTGGGGCCACTGGAGCCCTGGACGTCACGATCACGGGCCAACCGCTCGCCGGCGGGGGAGTGGCCATGACCCAGGGGTCGGTCGCGCTCGGTCCGACAGGGAGCACCGGTCTCTACACCGGGCGCGTCGTCGCGCTCCGAGGCACCCGGATCCTCGCCTCAGCGTCGAGCGCGTCCGGGACGACGCTCCAACTCTCGATCGACCTGTCCATCGATCAGGCGAATGGAACCGTGACCGGCACCGTGCAGACCAGATGACCGAGCTCTCCACCACCCTCGCTGACCCGGCGACGACCAAGCTTCCGCGGCTTCTCGCCGGGCTCGAGGGGCGGCGCCCGGTCTCGCTCTCGGAGCACCACGAGCGATTGGGACACGCGCCGCGGCTCGACTCGGCGGGGCTCCTTGCGGAGATCGAGCGAAGCGGCCTGCGGGGACGTGGCGGCGCCGGGTTCCCGGTCGCGAGGAAGATGCAGACGATCGTCGCCGGCCCGACCCCGCAGGCGGTGGTGGCGAACGGCTCCGAGGGCGAGCCGGCGAGCCGCAAGGACCGGCTGCTCATGTCGAGGGCGCCGCACCTTGTTCTCGACGGCGCAGTGCTCGCGGCGAACGTCGTCGGAGCCGAGGAAGCGATCGTCTGCGTCAAACGCGGCGCCGCCCGTGCCGTTGCCGCCCTCCTCGGCGCAGCTCAAGAGCGAGCAGATCTGGCTATCGACGACGTCGGCCTCA
>VAYL01000147.1:11066-11628 GCA_005884305.1 Actinomycetota bacterium | reverse complement strand
GGAGACGGCGCTGGTGCATCAGCTCAACGCCGGCCCCCCGAAGCCCACGTTCATTCCCCGGCGCCCCTTCGAATCGGGAGTGGCGGGACAACCGACACTGCTTCAAAACGTGGAGACGCTCGCCCACTTGGCGCTTATCGCGCGTTTCGGCGCGGGCTGGTTCCGCGAGCTTGGGACGGACGACGACCCCGGTTCAATCCTGATCACGCTATCCGGGGCCGTCGCGCGGCCCGGCGTCTACGAGATCAGCGCGGGCATGCGCCTCGGACGCTTGCTCGAGGCCGCCGGCGGCTCAACCGGCCCACTTCAGGCCATGCTCGTGGGTGGCTATGCCGGGCGGTGGTTCGCCGCTGAGGAGGCGGTCGACCTTCCACTCGGCCACCAGGCGCTGGGGTCGCTGGGAGGGACGCTTGGCCCGGGCGTCGTAACGGCCCTCCCGCGCGGCGCCTGCGCGGTTGGCGAAACGGCTGCGATAGCCCGCTACCTCGCCCGAGAGTCCTCGGGGCAGTGTGGGCCGTGCGTACACGGGCTGTCCGCGATCGCCGACGCGATGAGCGAGATC
>VAYL01000147.1:10358-10811 GCA_005884305.1 Actinomycetota bacterium | reverse complement strand
CCCGAGCTGATCGAGCTCGACGACTGGGGATACCCGATCGTCGACGGGGAGCGGGTACCACCGGAGCTCCTCGAGCATGCTCGTCGCGCTGCGGATGCCTGTCCCACGCTGGCTCTCCTCCTCGCGCAGAGGCCAAACTGACGCCACGGCCCGGGGTGATCGCTCGGCGGCGCGTCGCGCTGGCTGCTGCAGTTGGCGCGGTGGTCGCCGTCGTGCTCGTGACCCAGCTGCACGGCCACACGTCGTCCGGAACTGCGAACTCCTCAACGACAAGCGCATCCGCAGACACGACGGCTGCCAAGGTGCGGGTCGTGGCGCGAACGATGAAGCGATCGCTTCCGGCGCCGATTTCCGGCGAGGCAGCGGCAACCGTCGGCGGCAAGCCCTGGATCACGGGTGGGCTTGACGCGGCCGGGGCCTCGGCCGACGGCGTCTTCGAGCTCGACCCCCGGA
>VAYL01000147.1:666-10348 GCA_005884305.1 Actinomycetota bacterium | reverse complement strand
TCTCGCCGCGGCCTCAAATGGCGACGGGATGCTCGTGTTAGGTGGGGGCTCGACTGCCAGCACGGACTCCGTCGAGTCAATCTCACCGGACGGAGCCGCACGGAGCGTCGGGCGCCTGCCGAAGCCCCGCTCCGATCTCGTTGCGGCGACGATCGGAAATCGGACGTACGTGCTGGGTGGATATGACGGCAGCAATCCCGACCCCGTCGTTCTGGAGACCACGGATGGCCGTAGCTTCACCACCGTCGCGCGCCTCCCCGTGCCCGTCCGTTATCCGGCTATCGCCGTGAGCGGCGCTGACCTTTACCTGTTCGGGGGCGAAACGGCCGACGGTCAGGCTACGTCCGCGATCCAGGAGGTGGTTCCAAGTTCTGGAGCCGCCCGCGTGGTGGGCCACCTCCCCCACTCCCTCGACCATGCCACCGCGGCGACGCTCGCGGGCGGCATCTACGTGCTGGGAGGCGCGCTCAACGGATCGGCCACCGACCAGATCGTCTCGTTTGACCCGTCGACGCAGGCGGTTGGTGCGGCTGGAAGGCTGCCGATTCCGGTCTCCAACGCTGCGGTCGCACCGGTGGGTCCGTCGGCGTATCTGATCGGCGGCACGGGAAGCGACGGTTCACCGCTCTCCTCCGTCGTCCGAGTCAGGACCCGCAGCGCGCCGGCTCCAAGCGGCTCCACAAGCGACGCGACATCGCAGACCACCGGACAGGACCAACCATTCACCGGGCGCCTCCTGATCGCCGACCGCGGGAACAACCGCCTGCTTCTCGTCAATCCACGGAAGCACGTCCTGTGGCGCTACCCCGCCCCGGGCCGCCCGCCGCCGCCCGGCGGCTTCTACTTTCCCGACGACGCCTTCTTCACGCACAGCGGCACGGGCATCATCTCCAACGAGGAGGAAAACGAGCGCATCGTGCAGCTTGCGTTCCCCTCGGGCAAGGTCACCTGGGCCTACGGCCATCCCGGTGTCATCGGCTCGACTCCTGGCTACCTGCACGAGCCCGACGACGCATACCTCTTGAAGGACGGCACCGTCACCGTCGCCGACGCGCAGAACTGCCGGGTTCTCCTCATCCGCGCGCAGTCTCGCCTGCAGCAGATTGGAACGCCGGACAACTGCACCCACGATCCGCCGCACGCGCTGGCATCGCCCAACGGGGATACGCCGCTCCGAGACGGAAACCTCCTGGTGTCCGAGGTCAATGGCTCGTACATCGACGAGCTGACGCGCGAGGGCAAACTGGTCTGGAGCACGCACCTTCCCATCGCATATCCGTCCGACCCGCAGCAGATCGGCCCCGACCGCTACCTCGTCGCCGACTACTCTCGCCCGGGCGGCATCTACGAGTTCAACCGCAGCGGCGAGATCCTGTGGGCCTACCACCCGAGCTCCGGGCGCGGGATGCTCGACCATCCGAGCCTCGCCGAGCAGCTTCCGAACGGGTTCATCGCGACCAACGACGATTACCGCGACCGCGTCGTGATCATCAACCCGCACACGAGGCGCATCGTCTGGCAGTACGGAAGGACCGACTCGCCGGGCACCGGACCGAATCACCTGGTCACGCCCGATGGGTTCGATCTGCTCGCGCCCGGCGGACGCACGCCGACCCACCCGTACACCGGCTAGCGACAACGCATGCGATCGCGGAACACAAGCCGGGTGCGCTCACTCGTCTGGGCCGAACATCGCGGCGACGTAGCGTCCGGGATCGAGGGCAACGAGATCCTGACGAGCGCCACCGCGGCCCTTATCGTCGCCCTCCTGATGGCGGAGGGAGTCACCGTCATCCATATGAATGGCCTCGGAATCGTGCACATGTTCATCGGCATGGCGCTCATTCCGCCTGTGCTGCTGAAGCTGGCGAGCACCGGCTATCGGTTCGTCCGCTACTACACGCGCTCGGACACCTACCGGGCGAAGGGGCCGCCCCTACTGCCATTGCGGGTCATGGCGCCCGTGCTGACCGTGACCACCATCGCGGTGCTCGCAACCGGCGTGCTCCTACTCGCTGCGGGGCACAAGGACGGGACGCTGCTAGAGATCCACAAGGTCAGCTTCATCGTTTGGCTGGTGGTGTTCGGAGTCCATCTCCTCGTTTACCTCCCGCGAGTAGTGCACTCGCTGCGGGCCGACTGGGGCGCTGCAAGGCGCCAGGCCGTGCCCGGCGCCGGCTTGCGGGCAATGCTAGTTGCGGCCTCGGTAGGCGGCGGCGTCGCATTGGCCCTTTCGCTCCTGTCCGACATGAACTCGTGGCACGGCTGACGATTGCACGCCCGATCTCAGTCGACCAGGCGGCGCTCCACCGCCCAGCGGCCCAGCTCGTGGCGGTTCGAGAGCTGCAGCTTTCTCAGAACTGAGCTCACGTGAGCCTCGACCGTCTTCGGCGAGATGCTCAGTTCGAGGCCGATCTCCTTGTAGAGGTAGCCGCGGGCGATGAGGCGCAGGACCTCGCGCTCGCGCATCGTCAGCAGGTCGAGCTCGGGGTCGACCTCGGCCTCCGGGATCTCGCCCTGGAAGGCGTCGAGCACGAAGCCCGCAAGGCGCGGTGAAAAGACCGCGTCGCCCTCGCGGACCCGCTCGATCGCCTCGGCCAGCTCGGGGCCGGAGATCGACTTCGTCACGTAGCCCCGAGCGCCGGCGCGGATCAGCGCGATCACGTCCTCGGCGGCGTCGGAGACCGAGAGCCCGAGGAAGCGCTGCACCGGGAGCTCCACCGCGACCTTGCGGATCACCTCAACCCCGCCGCCGCCCGGCATGTTGACGTCGAGCAGGACCACGTCGGGCCGCTCGCGGAGGATCGTCGCGACCGCCTCCTCAACGCTGCCGGCGTCGGCGCGGACGTCGACCAGGTCCTCGAGCTCGGAGCGCACGCCGGCGCGAAACAGCGCGTGGTCGTCGACGATGACGACACTGGGTCGAGGGCCGCTCATCGAGGGCCATCCTCTCGCGTGGTTGAGGTCCGCGCGATCCTCAGCGCAACCTCGGTTCCGCCGCCGGGGATCGCGCGAACCTCGGCTCCGCCGCCCGCCCTCTCCATCCGGCCCATGATCGACTCGCGGACGCCGCGACGGTCGGCCGGCACGGCGGCGAGGTCAAAGCCCGGCCCGCGGTCGCGTACGAACACCTCGATCGATTCCGGCTTGACCTCCGTGTAGACGCGGATCGGACCTGGCTCGGCGGCGTGCTTGGCCGCGTTGGTGAACGCCTCGCGGGCAGCGCCCAGCACCGCATCGGCGCGAGCGTCGAGCTCGCAGTCGCCGACGGTGACGATCTCGATCGCCACGCGGTGGTCGTCCTCGACGGCCTCGGCGGCGGAGCGAAGCTCAGAGGCGAAGCTTGCGCCCTCGCCACGCCGTCCGTTCGCGGCGAGCCAGTCGCGAAGCTCGCGCTCCTGACGCCGCGCCAGGGCCGCGACCTCGCGGGGATCGTCGGCGCGCTTTTGCATCAAGGTGAGCGTCTGGAGCACCGAGTCGTGGAGGTGGGCGGCGAGGTCGGCGCGCTCCTGAGAGCGGATCCGCTCGGCGCGCTCAGCGGCGAGGTTTCGCGCGAGCCGCCAGAGGAAGGGCGCACCGATCAGCCCGATCGCCACGACCACCACCACCGTGGTGAGCGCCGCGTCGCGGACTCCGCTCAACACGTTGTTGGATGAGAGGAAGAGCAGCGCAGCGCCGATGACGAGGCATACGCCGAAGACTCCGCTGTAGAGCTGGGCGAAGCTGGAGCGCCGCGCGGCCGGCGCCGGCACGGCGGGCGCGGGACGCTTGAGAGGCGCGGACACGGGAGGCGCCACGGCGCGAGAGCGCACCCCCCACAGTAGGGCGACTCCGAAGGCGGCCAGGATCGCGGCCATGAACCAGAGCGAGAGATCGACCACGCCCGCCGAGTCAAGGAGAACGAGCGCGCCGAGGGCGGCGACCGCCGCCCCCGACGCGAGCGAGACGCGATCCGGTCTCAGCCGGCCTTGCACGCCCTCGCCTCCGCCGCGCGCAGCGGCGCCGTGTCCTGGTGGAACGGGCCCGGCCCGTAGCCGGGGTTGTCCACGCTGGCGTGGTTGCTGTTGATCACTCGGAGCTGCCCGGTCTGGACCTCCGCGTCGAGGACCAGCCGCGGCGTGGCGGTCGGCGTGGCCGAGCCCGGCGATTCGTCGACGCTGAACCCCTGGTTCAGCTGCCCCACGACCTCGCTCTCGCCGGCGCCGACATGGGTCGAGCCGACGACGCAGACGTTTGCCGGGACGAAGACGTTGGACTGGCCGGCGCCGAGCCGGGTGTCCAGATGGACGACCTTCTGCTTCTGCCAGTTCAGGTCGCGGAGGTCGACCACCAGGCGCCCGATGCCGAGCTTGTAGCCGTCGGCCGGGATCGCCTTTGCCGAGCGCGGCTGGTAGTCGCGATTGCCGATCCCGCCTCGAAAGTTCAGGTCGGTGGCCGCCGCGACTCCAGCCCCGACCGCGAGCGCCACGACCGGCGCGATCAGCCAGCGCACGCCCCCGCGGAACGAGAGCGCCACGAGCACGATGCCCAGCACGACGATCGTCGCCGCGACGGGGATGCCCCAGCCAACCGCAACGCCGAAGGCGGCGATGCTGGCCAGCACCAACGACGCGCCTAGGACGATAAGCGCCAAGAGCACGAGCCCCAGTCCGCGCCAGATCCCCAGCCGCCGCAGCCGACCGCCCGCGCGCTCGCCCCGATCTGGCTCTCCGTCCGTGGGGACGAAGAGCCAGAGCAGTCCGTAGGCGACCACACCGAGACCGCCGAAGAACAGGGAGACCACGAAGCCGATCCGAAACATCACCGGATCGACGCCGAAGTAGCGGCCGAGACCGCCGGCCACACCGGCGATCATCCGGTCACTCACGGACCGCGTAAGCCGCTTCGGCGCCGCTTCAGGCTCCTGGACCTCGGTCGGAGCCGTGGGTTCCTCTTGGTCGGGTGGCTCGGGGTTGTTGATGGGTGGAGTGTCGTCGTTCATCGGGAATACCTCCTTGCAGGCTGTCGATTGCTTGCCGCCGAGGCTCCCAGCCGATCGCACTCCTGTCTATTGGGGATGTCCCTGAGGAACCCCTACTCGTTCCCGCAGTCCGGGCGTCACCAGGTGACGCCCGTTGGAGCGGCTAGGCCACCCGCTCGGCGAAGCGCCCGAGGTAAAGCGGCCAACCCTGCTCGCCGCCGACGCCCTCGCGCAGGCCCTCCCAGCCGGAGCCGTGGCGGTCGAGATGCCGGTGCTCGAGCTCGACCCGGGTACGCCGGTCGCCCTCCGGGATGAAGCGGAGCTCCACCTCGCTCGCCTTCGACAGGTCCGTCTCGAGCTGCCACTGCGGGCTGATGTCCCAGGTGAAGACGATGCGCTCGGGCGGCTCGTAGGCGATCACGCGCGCCCACTGGCATTCGCTTCCGTCGACGCCGCGGTCATACACCCGACCACCTGCGCGCGGCTCGAACACCGACTCGGCGATGTCCACCTCGAGCAGGTTGTGGTCGCGGGGTTTGATCCTGTCGAAGTCCTCGGTGAAGACCTGAAAGGCTCGCTCCACCGGCGCCTCGGCGACGATCGCGGTTTGAACCGAGGTCTGCTCTGCCTGCGTAGTCATTCGTCCTCCTCCGTCGACTGCTCGACGAGTTGCTTGTAGTTGGCCAGGGCCTCGTTCCAGAAGCGATCGAGCTGCGTCCGGAGGGCCGCGAGCCCATCGGGATCAACGCGGTAGATGCGCCGGTTCCCCGCCGACCTGTCGGTCACCAGGCCCGCCTCCTTGAGAACCCTGAGGTGCTGCGAGACCGCCGGCCGGCTCACCGGCAGCCCATGCGCCAGCTCGCCCACCGGCCGTGGGCGCTCGGCGAGCCGGGCGAAGATGGCCCGCCGCGTCGGATCGCCGAGCGCCGTCCATGCATCGGCTTCGTAAGTTACCACTTACGGTAAGTTAGCACTTACCGCGCTGAAGGAGTGCGAACGTGGTTAGCCAGAGATCGTCGGTGCGGTCGCGAGCCGGACATCGATTGGCGCCCGACGCAACCCGGAGCCGCCGCACGATTTGAGGATTGGCGCTGGATCGGCGCTCGGGCTGACGTTTCCCTCGGCCGCCGCGGAACCGCTCGCGGCACCGTCGGCCTTGAGCGTCAGCCCGGGCCCGGCCCGGACCTCGCGGTAGGTGAAGCGGATGCGCCGGTGCCCGAATGCCAGGGAGCCGGTCCCCTTGCCCCGCCCTGCCCCACAGGACTCGAGCCCGTGGCTCCGCGCTCGCCCCCTGACCGTCAGGCCACTTACGGATCGCGTCCGGCCGGCCGCGCCGGTCAGGCTCCCGGAGCAGCTGCCTCGCAGGGCGACCCGGACCCGCCCCTTTTGTGGCGAGTTCGTGAGCCGAGGATGGAAGCGCACGTGCCCCGAGAGCTGGCAGCTGCCGCTGAAGGTGCGCTCGCCGGCGTGCCGCGAGCCCGCCCTCGACGTCGCGGGGCCGCGGAGGGCGACGATCGACCCGGACCCGTCCATCTTGGACGTGTCGATCCCGGGGATGGGCTGCGCCGGCGAGGGCGGACCGGTCCCGATCGCCACGTAAACGGCGCGCCGGACGACCGAGATGCCGCCGAAGGTCGGATGGCCCAGGGGAATCTTGGTCAGGACCTTGCCCGTCGCTGCGTCCCGCGCGGTGAGGAAACCGGCCGAGTCGGCGCTGTAGACGACGCCGTTGCCCAACGCGACCGTGCTGAAGTGGGCGGTGCCGGTATCGAGCGAGTTCCACTGGGTCGCACCGCCCCGCCCGAGCGCGAAGACCTGGCTGTCGATGGCGTCGGTGCCGTAGATCCTCGTGCCGTCGTAGCCGGTCGAATTGATCCCGCCGTCGAACTGCGATCCGGGGCCAACCGCCTTGTGCCAGACCGGCCGCATGGTGGCGCGGTCCAGCGCCCAGTATGTGCCGCTCTTCTGCCCCTCGCCCACCAGCGGCCGGCCTTCGCGGCTCGCGAAAAGATTCGGTGAAGCGCCGAAGTCGGAGTCGGGGCCCCCGGTCGGATCGTCCGCCTCCCAGACGTCTCCGGGGATGCTCTGGTAGTGGCCGAGGATTCGGCCGCTCGAGGCGCTGAGGGCCAGCATCGCATCCGTCGTGCCCGCGGCCGGCGGGTGATAGGCGTTTCCCGTGCCGACGTAGAGGCGTCCGGAGAAGGTGTCGATCGCCGGGGTGCTCCACACGGCGCCGCCGTCGTGGCCCGGGGGCACCGTGAACGTCCGCCAGCGGAGCCTGCCGGTCGCCTCATGGAACGCGAGCACGCTGCCGCGCGCGGTGCTCTCGTCGTTGCCCTGCCCGGAGGTACCGATGTAGACGGTGCCCCGCCAGTAGACGGGGCTGCCGAAGACGTCGGCGCCGGGCTGTCGCGTCAAGACCCGCTGCCAGCGAACCGCGCCGGTGCGAAGCGACAGGGCGAGCAGCCGCGGACTCCCCAGCTTGGCCACCGGGACGAACACCATCCCGCCGCCGGGCGCATGAGGGTCGATCGCCGCCGACCCGTTGATCGGCTGCCCGACCTTGCGCGACCAGAGCATCTTTCCGGTCGCGGGATCGAGGGCGTAGATCGAGCCGAGATTTGTGCCGGCCACGAGCCGGCCGCCGGCCACCACCGGGGTGCCCGTGAAATCGCCGTTGGAGGACTTGAACTTCCACGCCCGTCGGAGGGATCCGACCTGACTCCTCGCCGGTCCCGCTGCACCCGCGCTCCGCGAATTTGCGAGATCGTGTCCGTACATCGGCCAGTCGGCGGCCGCCGGCCGCGTGGCGACCAGTGTGAGGGTCGTGGCGACGGCGACCGCCGAGCTGGTGATGTGGACTATCATGCGCGTCATAGAGCCGGAGCGGACGACCCTACTATGACGACCGTCAGAGTGCAACCGACAACCGACGGACCGGAACATCCGCGCGAGCGAATGATCCAGAGCGCCTTGATTCTGATGGGCGAGCGCGGCATCGAGGCGACCTCGTTCTCACAGGTGATCGAGCATTCGGGGGCGCCCCGCGGCTCGATCTACCACCACTTCCCCGGCGGCAAGTCGCAGCTCGTCGAGGAAGCCACGCGCTACGCCGGGGATACCGTCGCGAAGCTGCTCGGCCAAGCAGTCGAGGAAGCGGAGGACCCCGTAGCGGCCATCGACACCATCGTGAACTTCTGGCGCACCGTCATGTACAACAGCGATTTCGCGGCGGGATGCCCCGTCATCGCCGCAACGCTCGAGGGGGATCACTCGCCCGCGGCGCGCGCTGCCGCCAAGGACGTGTTCCAGCGCTGGGAGGAGCTCTACGCCGAGATGCTTCAGCGCGCCGGAATCCCCGAGGAACGGGCGCGCTCGCTGGGTTCGATCGCGATCTCCGCGGTCGAGGGGGCCGTGATCCTCTCTCGCGCCGAGCGCTCGAACGGGCCACTCGAACGAGTCGCGGATGAACTCCAAAGGTTGTTTCACGGCGCCCTCGAGGACGCCCGAACGCAATAGCCGACCACCGCATCCACTGATGGCCGTGGCCAGCCCAAAGCCCAACGCCTCGAACGCGGAGTGGGTCCGCTGGGCATTCGAGATGCTGAACCGGCATGACGTGTCGGCCCTGAGGCCCTTCTGGAGCGACGAGACCGTCGAGCGGTTCCCGGATCGCACCTGCCGCGGGCCGGATGAAATCGCTCAATACTTCGAGGATGCGTTCGCCGCGATGCCCGACTTCCACATGGAGGTGCTTGCCATCGCCGAACAGGGCGAGGACGTGCTCGTTCACTGGCGGCTCACCGGCACCCACGACGGACCGCTGCTCGGGATCGAGCCGACGCACAAGTCGCTGGCGATCGACGGCATGGACCATTTCGTGGTCCGCGACGGCAAAGTCGTGTCCAACTTCGTGGTCTTCGACCAGATGCAGTACGCCCGTCAGCTCGCCTGAGCCGCATTGAATTGACGCATGCTCACCGGGCGAGCGGGTAGCGAAACACAGAGGCGGGGGCAAGCCGGATCGGAGGCTTGTAGCAGGAGACCTAACCGAGGAGGTTGATGTCGATGGCTACCCAGGCTCAGCGTCGAGCGGCGCGCAAGAACGTGAAGAAGGCCCAAACGGGCGCGCGGCGCAAGCGGACTATCACGAACCTCTCGTCGAGGACGCGGAGCGCACTCGGCCGAGAGGGAGCTAAGGCAAGGGCGCGCAAGCGCGGCACCTCGGGCGAGACCGGCACCGGCGCCGGGGCGATGACCGTCACCGAGTTGCGACGCGAGGCAGCGCGACTTGGCATCGAGGGCCGCTCGAAGATGGGCAAGGCGCAACTGATCCGCGCTGTCGGGCAGAAGCGTCGCCGGCGCTAGGCCGGCTAGTCGTAGGCGAGGCTTGCGCTCGCGGCGAGCCGCAGCGCTATCCTCGATGGACCTGCCGGCTGGGCCTCCGACTCCTCCTCCGCCCTCTTTTGAACCCGGCTCGACAGCGAGGAGAGGGGAATGGGGCTACGAATGTCCGCGGAACTGGGCCCGTCGGAAGGGGCTGGGGGCAACGATCAGATGGCGTCCGACGAGATCGCCCGATCGCTTGGAGCCGTCTGGCATCGGTTCTCGGGCCACAGGCCCAAGACGATGAACGTCGAGGTCACGAGGGACGCGGTACGTTGCGTGATCGAGGAAGGCCCGTCAGAGGATTCCGCGGACGACGAGCCCGTGGCCGGCCCC
>VAYL01000147.1:0-592 GCA_005884305.1 Actinomycetota bacterium | reverse complement strand
CCGAAGCGTGACGGGAAGACCCAGGTGGTCACGCAGACGTACATCCTCGATCGTCCGCGCCAGCGCTTCTAGACTCGTCCGCAATTCGCGGTTCGTCCGTCGCGCTCGCTCACCGGCCCCCCTCCTCGTACTCGTCGTGGCGGCGCCACCATTCGTATGGCGCCGTCTGCGGATAGCCCTCCGGCGAGTCCTCCCAGCTCTCCTGGCGCCCGAACGGAGTGATGTCGAGGAGGGGCCAGACGCCCATGAACGGCTCCACTCCCCGCGCCTCGGTGAAATAGGTGCGGTAGATCTCGGCGCCGTCGCGAAGGAACGCGCTGAGACCGAAGCTCTCGCCGTCCTGGTAGGTGTCCGGCTGTGGTTCTGGCGGCGAGACCCCAAAGTCGACGTTGAAGTCGCTGTTCGCCGACGAGTACCACGGGATCTCCCACCCCATCCTGCGCCGGTACGCGTCGAGCTTCGCCATCGGGGCCCGCGAAACGAGCGCGAATGACACGTCGCGCGCCTGCAAGTGCGCGAGATGCGGCAACCCATCGACCACCATCGAGCAGCCATCGCAGCCCTCGGTCTGATTGGGCCCGAACATGAAGTG
>VAYL01000110.1 GCA_005884305.1 Actinomycetota bacterium | reverse complement strand
CAGCTCGTTGCTCGCCTGGGGGCGCTCGGCTGGCTGGCTCACGCCGTGCGTGGCGCTCGCGGACACCGCGGGCGTCGGCGTGAAGCTTCCAGGATCGAGAACGGCGCTTCCCGGTGCGCCCGGCTTCTTGGGGTCGTGCTCGTACCGGAAGTGCCCGTCGACCGTCCTCGGGCTGCCCTTGTTGATGTTCTGGCGCAGGTCGCTGAAGACGCTGTAGCCCTTCCGCACGCCCAGCCGCTGCTGAAGGCCGCCGAGGAACTGTGACCGGCGGGCCTCGTCGCCCCCGCCCTCGCCGACGAACTGGTCCTTGAGGGCGTTGAAGGCGAAGATGTCGTTGCGGGTGAACGGCGCCGCCGTGGATCCGTGGGCCTCGAGGTAGTCGTTGATCCCCTTGACGAAGGTGTCGATGTCCTTCAGCACCTTCTTGCCCTCGGGACCCGCGCGCCGCAGGACGCCGGCCTGCTTTGCGAGGGCGTCCTCCGTCTGCTGGCTCGGCTGAAAGGACTTGAGCGAGGCGATCAGGTCCACCGCGTCGAGGCCCGGAGCGTCGATTGCCGCGACGCGGGCGTCGTAGCGAGCCTGCTGGAGCAGGGCACCGCGGTCCTCGGCTGCGATCCAGCCGGCCGCCCAGACGCCGCCGGCATGGGTGGTGGCCGTCACGTGCGGTACGTCGTAGGAGTCGCGGACGATCGTGACGCCTGGCCGGGGAACCGCCTCGGTGGTTCCGGGGCCGGCGGTGGAGATCCCGAACTTCTCGGACTTGAAGTACTGGGTGAGGTCGGAGTTCGTGACGTTGTCGAACAGCGGCGTCAGCCCGTCGTACATGTGCGCCTGGGTATCGGCGCCCGGCGGCGGCGGGATCCCGCCGGGCTGCCCGGACGGGATGATGTTGAGCGCGGTCTGCGCGTAGTCCTTGGGAGCCGTCGCCTGGTCTCCGGCGCTCGCGGCTGGCGCGAAGGCCAGCATCCCGCCTACGACCAGCGATGAGACCCAAGCCCTGCTCAATGCACCTCTCCTTGACACTCGGCCTTCCATGACCGCAGGGGGACACTACCAAGGCCCCCGCGCCGGGTACGGGAGCTCAGTCCGCGCTCAGAAAGGTCGCGATCAACTGCGCCAGGGCCTGCGGCCGGTCCGCCATGAAGCCATGCCCGGTATTCGGGAATCGCGCCAGCCAGGATCCCGGAATCGCCTGCGCGAGCGCGAGTGCGTTCGCCGGCGGGATGACGATGTCGTCCGCGCCGGTCGCGATGAGCGCGGGACACGAGATGCCATGCACGTTCAGTCCGAGATCGCCTCGCTCCCACGCTTCCATCGCCTCCCACTGACGGTCGACGATGTCCGCGGACAGGGCCGCTCGCGCCGCGGCGACGACATCGCCGAACTCGGCATCGATTTGCTGTGCACGCTCCGGCGGGAACAGAAGCGAGATCAGCCTGCTCGCCTGCTCGCGCGGTGTGCCGGAGAGGTCGCGCAGTCGCTCGCGGACGCGCTCGTCGGCGAGCGTGGCGAGCTCGCCACCGCCGCTCGTGGACAGGAGGACGAGCTTCGCGACCAAGTCAGCATGGACGAGTGCGAGCGCGAGCGCGACGAAGCCGCCCATCGACCACCCCAGGACGGCGGGGCGGCCGAGGTCGAGCGCCGCGATGACGCCGGCCGCGTCCTCGGCCAGATCCTGGATCGTGAAGCGATCGCGGTCATCCGCGGATTCGCCCGTGCCTCGGTTGTCGAGCAGAACGAGCTCGTGCTCGGACGCGAGGTGCGCGAGAAAGGTGAGATCCCAGTCGTCCTTGGTCGCTGCGAATCCGTTCAGCACCAGGAGCGGGGGACCGCTCCCCACCCGCCGGTAGGCCATGGTTCTGTTGCCGATCGTGCAGGTGGTCACCGCGTCGCGCCAGCCGCGACGATCATCTCACGGCAGCCGGGTGAGCTGGGAGACTTCGGCGGATGAGGCAGCGCCTCACCGCGGTCGCCCTGATTGCTGCGCTGACGGTCTCGGTGATCGGCTGCGGCGGCGGGTCGCCAACCACGACGAGCAAGGTCGAGGCCAAGGAGACAGCGCAGAAGCTCCCCAAGCTGCCGGCCGGGTGGAAGGCGCGTACGGACAGGACGATCGGTTACGCGATCGGAGTTCCCACCGGCTGGCAGGTCAGCGGCCGCTTAAAGCGCGTGTTGTTTCGCTCCCCCGACCACCTCGTCGCGGTGACGCTGACCGCCGATCGGAGCCCGCGAGCTTTCCGCCTCCCGCTCGATCGCTTCGCCGTCCAGGCGCTCGGAGCGCTGCCGGGGTTCAAGGTCCCGCTCGAACCGAGCAAGCCGAAGCCGTTCAAGGGCGCACCGCTCCAGGCGGTATCGACGACGGCGAGCGGAGCCCAGGCCGGCGGGCTGAAGGAGCGGGCGACGTTGATCGTCCTGCGGCGCGATCGGCTCGTGAACTACACGGTCGCCATCCTCGAGAACGCCGAGCAGCCCGGATCCGCGCTCGACCGTGCCGTCGCCCTGCGCATGGTCGAGACGCTTCGCGACGTGCCGCCGAAGCACTCCGC
>VAYL01000109.1:5400-8565 GCA_005884305.1 Actinomycetota bacterium | reverse complement strand
ACGCGCGGCGTCTCCGGCTTGATCCGCGTCACCCTGCCGATCTGCCACCGACCTGGCGCTCGCAGCTCGACGGGGGTCATGACGTCTGGCGTCAGTCGGTCCAATAGCGCTCCTCTCTCCAGGGATCGCCGCGGTTGTGGTACCCGTTGGCCTCCCAGAAGCCGGGCTCGTCGTGGTCGGTGACGCGAATCCCGGCGATCCACTTCGCGCTCTTCCAGAAGTAGAGGTGGGGGACGAGCAGCCGCGCCGGGCCTCCGTGCTCGCGCGGCAGGGGCTCACCCTCGTGGTCCGTCACCACCCATGCCTTCCCGTCGGTGAGATCCTCGATCGCGAGGTTCGTCGTGTAGCCGCCGTAGGAGAAGACCATGGTGTATGCGTCGAGCGGTTCCGCCGCCTCAAACAGCGGGTCGAGCGAGACGCCCCGGAAGCTGGTCCCGAGCTTCGACCACTTCGTGACGCAGTGGATGTCGCAGGGAACGTCCTCGAAGGGAAGCTCGCCGAACTCCTCCCACGTCCACTCGCGAGGCTCCGCCACCATCCCATCGATGCGAAACCGCCACTCGGAGGTCGGCACGGTTGGCGTTGGCCCGGCGGTCAGGACCGGGAATCCGTCCTCCCTGTACTGCCCCGGCGGAAGCCGGTCGGCGAGCTCGTCGGGCGCCCGTCGCTTGCCGGTGAAGCCGCGGGAGATGAACCCGTTCATCCCGACTCTCCCGATCCCACGGACCGATCCTACGCCCCAGAAGCGGGTCCCTATTCTCGAGGGATGCCCGAGGAGCCGCCAAGCCTGTTCGAATGGGCCGGCGGCGGCGATGCGATTCGGAGGATGATCGACGCCTTCTACGACCGCGTGGAGGCGGACGACCTGCTCTCACCCTTCTTTCCCGGCGGCGTGAGCGAGGAGCATCGCGACCACGTCGCCGTCTGGTGGAGCGAGGTCTTCGGTGGACCGAGCCGCTACACCGACGACCTCGGCGGCTACGAGAACATGCTCGCTCACCACCGCGGCCTCGGGATCACGCCCGAGCAGCGGTTCCGGTTTGCCTCGCTTATGAGCCTCGCCGCCGACGACGCGAGACTGCCCGGCGATCCGGAGTTCCGCGCCGCGCTCGTTGGATACCTCGAGTGGGGCACCAGGCTGGCGATGCACAATTCCGAGCCCGGGGTCGAGGTCGCCGAGCACGCTCCGGTGCCCCGCTGGGGGTGGGGAGTCGCCCCGCCGTTCGGCGGGTAGCCGGCAGCCGGTCGAGATTCACCCGCCGCTGAACGCCGGATCGCGTTTCTCGGCGAATGCCGCCACGCCCTCCAGGAAGTCCTTTGTGCGCCCGAGCGCGTGCTGGAGCTCGCCCTCGAGATCGAGCTGGCCATCGAGGTCCCCATAGATCGCCCGGTTGAGCGCCTGCTTCGAGCTCGCGTATGAGCGGGTGGGCCCGGCGGCCAGCTTCTCGACCAGTCCGTTCGCCTCGTCCATGAGCGAATCGTCGGAGTGGACCCAGTTGACGAGGCCCCACTCGAGCGCCTGTGCCGCGGCGATCCGCTCTCCCAGCAGTGCCATTTGGAAGGCCCGAGCCCGGCCCACGGCCGGGGGAACGAAGGCGGTGGAGCCGCCGTCGGGCATCAGGCCGATGTTGACGAACGCGAGACCCATGAAGGCCGACTCGGCCATCATGATCAGGTCGCACGCCAGTGCCAGCGAGCACCCGATACCGACCGCGGGGCCGTTGACCGCCGCCACGACCGGCTTCGGAAGGCGGCGAATTCCGGCGATCGCCGGGTGATAAATCTCGTGGAGCTCCTTGCGGATGTCGGGCATGCCGTCGTCCGCGGGTTCGAATCCGGCCTTCAGATCGGCGCCGGACGAGAAGCCGCGGCCCGCTCCCGTGACGAGCACCGCCCGCACCGAGTCGTCCGCGGCCTCGGTCTTGATGACATGCTTGAGGTCAGTCCCGAACTGTGCGGTCCAGGCGTTAAGCGTCTCCGGACGGTTGAGGGTCAGCCGTCCGACTCCACCGGTTTGCTCCCAGATGACGGTCTCGTAGCCCACAAGGCCTCCTTCGCGTTCGCTCTTGGCTGCGCGCCGCCCGGCAGCTTGTCAAGGATCGTCCGGCGGGCGAGTCGCTCGTTGCGAACTTTGGACAGTCGTCCCTAACAGGGTGATCACACGGCGCTTACCCTGAGTTGAGACAACCCCGTTATCCAGTGAGTCAGATGAGCGGTACAGAACAGGGCACTCTGCTGACTGGCGGGACCGGCTTTCTCGGCGGCGAGGTGCTGGTGCGGCTCCTCGAGCGCGATGACAACCCCGTCTACGTGCTGATCCGCGCCGAGGACGCCGAGCACGCCGACGCGCGTCTGCGGGCGCTCCTCGAGTCGCTGCTCGGGAGCGCCGAGCCGTGGGCGGACCGCGCGATCGCGGTTCGCGGCGACGTCACCCATGCCTGGCTTGGGATGGGCAGGCGCGACCGGGACTGGCTCGCCGAGCGAACAGATCGCATCCTTCACTGCGCCGCGTCGGTGTCGTTCACGATGGGCATCGACGAACAGCGCCGAATCAACGTCGACGGGACCCGGCGCATGGTCGAGCTCGCGGGGCTGTGCGCGCGGCGCGGTGGCCTCGGGGCGTTCGCTCACGTGTCGACGGCGTATGTCGCGGGCACGCACCCCGGCGACTTCGGCGAGGAGGATCTCGACGTCGGGCAGGACTTCCGAAACTCGTATGAGCGCAGCAAGTTCGAGGCCGAGCTCTTGATGCGCGAGCGAGGTTGGGGGCTTCCGATTCAGATCCTGCGACCGAGCATCGTGGTGGGCGACTCGAGCACGGGGTGGACTCCGGCGTTCAACGTGCTCTACGGCCCGATGAAGGCATTCGCGCGCGGCGCATATCCGGCGATCCCAGCGCGGCGCTCGTCGCCCGTCGATGTCGTGCCGGTGGACTTCGTCGCTGATGCGGTGCTCGCGCTGGCCGGCCGTCCGGGCGGCACCTACCATCTGACGGCAAGCGAGCGCGCGAGCAGCGTCGGCGAGCTGATCGAGCTGGGGAGCGCGACGGCGTCGCAGCCGCCGCCCCGGGTGATCCCGCCGGGGCTTTATCGCCGGGCGATCCATCCGGTGCTCCTCCGCCGGGGCAGCGAGGCACGGCGCAGGGCGCTGCGCCGCAGCGAGGTC
>VAYL01000109.1:4551-5151 GCA_005884305.1 Actinomycetota bacterium | reverse complement strand
GACGCGCGATCGCCGTGTCCATCCCGACACGGCGGAGGACGGGCTTGCGTACCGGCGGCCCGTTGTTGAAGAACGCCGGGCCGTAGAACTCGCCGCTTTTGGCCGCGGGATCGGTCGCCGCGCGAAGCTGGGAGCGCGCTCCGTCCGCCGCCGCCATCCCGGTGCGGGTCGCGAGCATGTGGAAGAAGCGCTGGCTGAGCCCGCCACTCGTTTCCTCGACGCTCACGGCCTGCAGCTCGGTGTTCGACAGCCCGGGATGCGCGATCAGGCTCCCGGCGGGCGCGCCGGCCCCCCGAAGCGCCCGGTGCAGGCCCAGACCGAAGTGGAAGTTCGCGAGCTTCGCCTGGCCGTATGCGCGCCATGGCCCGTATTTGCCCTCCAGATGGGGATTGGCCGGGTCGACGGCGCGGCCCATGTGGTGGGCGGTGCTGGTGACCGTCACGATCCTCGCCGCTGGGGCGCGAAGGAGCGCCGGCATGAGCAGCGCGGTGAGACTCCAGTGCCCGAGGTGGTCGACGCCGAACTGCATCTCGAAGCCGTCGACCGTGCGGCGCTCGGGAATACCCATCACGCCCGCGTTGTTGACGAGGATGTCGATCG
>VAYL01000109.1:0-4441 GCA_005884305.1 Actinomycetota bacterium | reverse complement strand
CGCCATCGCCGCCTTCTCCTGGTTGCGCGCGGCCATGACCACGTGGGCGCCGGCGCGGGCCAGGGCGCGCGAGGTTTCCAGGCCCAGGCCGCCGTTGGCACCGGTCACAATCGCGGTTCGGCGGGAGAGATCGGGGATGTCGTCGCATGTCCAGGCCATCGCTCAGCCCGGCACGAACGCCGGATCGTCCTCGTGCTGGCGGAAGAACTCGACCATCGGCCCCACGTAGTCGCGGAATTGCGGCGGGCGGAGCCCGTGCGGCGTGAGCAGCTCGATGGCGCGCCGCGCGTCGAAGGAGACGGGGTGGTTCAGGTAGACCACGGACTCGCGCGGCGTCCCCCCGAAGGCCGTGCGGACCGGCTCGAATCGAAGCGACGCCTCCACGAGGCCCGGTGGGATCCGGAATCGAGGCGCACGCCCCGCGTATTCCTGCGAGAGAGCCTCGAAGAGCTCGTGGCTTTGAAGTGGCTCGGGGTCGGTGAGGTGAAGCGTCTCGCCCTCCGTCGTCGGGTCGAACGCGCTGGTCGCGACTGCGGCCACGATGTAGTCGACGGGCACGACGTTGAACAGCGCCTCGGAGCGCCCGAACTGGGCGACGGGGCGGCCTGAGCGCTCCATCCGGGAGACCGTGCGGAGGATGTAGTAGGGGCCGTCGAACTTCTGGGTCTCGCCCGTGCGCGAATCTCCGACCACGATCGCGGGGCGAAGGATCGTGGTGGGAACGCGGTCCATCACGTCGCGGACCCATACCTCCGCCTGGAACTTGGTCGACTCGTAATGGTTCTTGAACCCCTGCCCCATGGCGAGCTCGTGCTCGTAGACCACGCCGGTCCGCGTTCCGGCGACGTACGCCGTGCTCACGTACGCGAGGCGCTCGAGGTTCTTGGCCGCAAGGCAGAGGTCGAGCACGTTTCCCGTTCCGCCGACGTTGACTCGCGTTGCGACCATCAGCGGGACGGCGAGGTTGTAGATCGCTGCTAGGTGGAAGACGTGGGTCACGTCCGCCGCCAGGCGCCCAAATGCCTCTTCGCCGACGCCAAGCCCGCGGTCCGAGATGTCCCCCTCGATGAGCTCGAGGCGTTCCTGCCCGGCGGCGGCCTCTCGCGCGGCCTGCATCATTCGCGGCTCAACGACTGCGGCGATCTCCAGGTCGGGCCGGTCCTCGAGGAGCTTCGCCGCGAGCCGCTTGCCGATGAAGCCTGGGTATCCAGTGAGCAGAGCGAGCGCCATCGAAATCGCCTGGAGCTGGCTCGGCTAGAGCGCCCGCCGGCGTCGCAACGCCCGAATGGCCCCTGGACCGGTCGCGCCCGCGCGGCGCTCGAGCATGATCGCGAGGCTCAGGTCACTGTCGCGACGGCGTCTTCTGAGCTCGGTCAGCGCGACCGGGTCGGTGGTTGCGGCGATCTCGCGATCCAGCCGGTAGACCTCGCGCCGCAGCTCGACCTCGGGCGGGGCGACGCCGGCGTTGCGCAGGATCTTGTAGCCAAGCCGAAGGTGCGGGGGCACGCCGGACATGTCGTCCAGCCGCAGCGGCCTGCCGCGGCCTGGGAGCCCCTCGAAGTCGCCGCGCTCGATCCCGTCCTGGATCTTCGCCTCGGCGATCCGGGCGAAGATGCTCATCGCCGCACTCCCATCAACGGGGAACTTACGCGACCCGATACGTGATGTGCGTCACGCCGGGCGCCTCGACGACGCCGATCTGTTCGAGACCGATATCGCGGTCACCCAGATTGTCGAAGAGCCGCTCGCCGCCACGGAGCAGGATCGGCACCAGCGATATCTCCATCTCGCCGATCAGCCCCGCTGCCAGGTACTGCTGCGCGACGCTGGCGCCGCCCGCCAGAGCGACGTCCTTCTCTCCCGCGGCCTCCTTCGCCTGCTCGAGCGCCGACTCGATCTCTTCGGTCATGAAGTGAAACGTGGTGCCGCCCTTCATCTCCACCGGCTCGCGGGCGTGGTGCGTGATCACGAAGACGGGGTTGTGAAAGGGAGGCTCGTCGCCCCACCAGCCGGTCCATTGATCATCGCCCCAGGGCCCGGGCCCGCCGCCGAACATGTTGCGCCCCATGATGGTGGCCCCGACGTTCTCGAACCAGCCTTCGATGACGGCGTTGCTCGGGCTCTCCTCACCGCCCTCCTTGCCGTGCGCCTCGCGGAAAGCGCGAAGACCCACGGCCCACTCGTGGAGCTCCTCTCCGCCGATCCCGAGCGGGTTCTCCTGGCTTTGCTCCGGGCCGGCTACGAACCCGTCGAGCGACATCGCGATGTTGAACCTCAGCTTGGTCACTTCGCCTCCTCTGCGTCGGGTTGTCTTTGCATCAAGGGACTCGCGTGCGTCGCCGTATTCATCGATCGGGCCCGCCGCTAAAGGAAGTCCCCGAGCGCCGAGAGCAGCTCATCCGGCGCCTCCTCGGGAATGAAATGACCGGCGGGGATCGGACGCCAGACCTCGATCGGCCCATCGCCCGCAGCGCGCGCGTCTTCCTCTGGGTCAGTCAATCCCGCGTCAAGCGCGCCCCAGAGCACTAGGACCGGACACGCGATGCGCCGGCCCGCGGAGCGGTCGTCGGCATCGTGCGCCCGGTCGAGATGGAAGGCGGCGCGGTAGTCGGCGCAGGTCGTCGCGATCGTGTCCTCGTCGAAGCTGGCCACGTAATGAGCGACGGCGTCCGCCTCGATCGCCTCCGGCCGGTTCGCCCATGACTCGAGGATCGAGCAGATGTAATGGTCGGTCGCCGCGGCGATCAGCCGCTCCGGGAACGGCGGCGGTTGGGCGAGGAAGAAGAAGGGCCAGTACTCGAGCGCGTCCTCGGGGGTCACGCGCGCGAACTGCTCCACCGTTGGGATGACGTTGAGGACGGCCAGCCGCTCGACCCGATCGGGGGCGTCGAGCGCCATCCGGTACGCGACGCGCCCGCCGCGATCGTGTCCGACCACCACCGCTCGCTCGACGCCCAGAGCGTCGAGGACCGAGAGGAGGTCGGCGGCCATCTCGCGCTTGGAGTAACCCGCACCGTCCGGGCCGCCGCGCGGAGCGCGGGTCTGGCCGTAGCCGCGCAGATCGGGCGCGATCACGGTGTGCGACGTCGCCAGCGTTGGCGCGACACGTCGCCAGCAGTAATGGGTCTGCGGATAGCCGTGGAGCAGGAGGACCGCGGGGCCATGCCCCGCGCGCGCGACCAGGTACGAGGCGTCACCGACCGTCAGGCGGTCGTATTCGAATTCCGCAATTCGGCCCGCGGCCACCGAGCGTGAACATACGTGAGCGGGCCGGGAACTCGCGTCAACAAGTGGCGCGACGCAGGCGCGAGCCGAGCGCTCGCAGATGCTCGATCAGCTCCGGCGGCTCCTGGACGTCGAAGTCCACGCCCAGCATCGCAACCCGCATCGCGAGCCACCCGAGGTCGTCGTCGCCGGCCGTGAATCGGCAGGTGTGGGCGTCGATGGGCTCGATCGTGCCCCAGTAGGCCGGTATTCGGCTCGAGATCTCCTCGGCGGGCGCGTGCAGGGTGACCACTGCCTCGTATCGGGTCGGGGCGCCGGCGATGCTGCGCTCGACGTAGGCCGCGGCGTCCTTGGCCGGCAGCCGGCGAGGGCGGAATCGCACGGCTGTCGAAGCCGGCCTGGTCAGGCGGTCTAGCCGGAACGTCCGCCAGTCTTCGCGGCGGCGATCCCAGGCGACGAGGTACCACCGCCGCCCCCGGTTGACCAGCGAGTGCGGCTCGACCTCGCGCCGGCTGTCGGTTCCATCGCGCGTGCGGTAACCGAAACGAACGCACTCGGAGTCGCGGCAGGCCCCGGCGATTAGAGTGAGGTGCCGCGGGTCGATCCGCGGGCCGGACACCGGGACGGTCAGGGTCGCCGAGCCGAGCGCGCTCACCCTGCGGCGCAGGTGAGCCGGGAGGACCTGCTCGAGCTTCACGAGCGCGCGCACCGCCGTTTCCTCGATCCCGCTCACGGAGGCACCGGCCGCCGTGCGAAGGCCGACCGCGATCGCAATCGCCTCCTCGTCGTCAAGCAGAAGCGGCGGCATCGCGCTCCCGGCTCGCAGCCGGTAGCCGCCCGCCGGACCCGTGAGCGATTCGACGGGGTAACCAAGCCGGCGCAGGCGCTCGATGTCGCGGCGGATCGTGCGCCCCGACACCTCGAGCCGGTCCGCGAGCTCGCCCCCTGGCCAGTCCCTTCGAGCCTGGAGCAGGGAGAGCAGTTCCAAAAGCCGGCTAGACGTCTCGCTCATCGCAATTGCATGGTCGCTGAAATTGCGGACTGATCCTGACCTAAATGGGATCTAGGGTGCGCGGCGGTTCAAACGAGCGAGAAGGGAGCATCAATGCCCGAGCGAGACGGATACATCCCCGGCGTCCCATGCTGGATCGACACCAGTCAGCCCGATCCGGAATCGGCAGTGGACTTCTACCGCGGCCTGTTCAGCTGGGAGTTC
>VAYL01000108.1:652-5949 GCA_005884305.1 Actinomycetota bacterium | reverse complement strand
CCCCAAACCTCGCTCAGCGGGTCTCCTTGTGGGGCGTGTGACCGCCGCACCACCGGCAGTACTTGCGCAGCTCGATGCGGTCGGGCGTGTTGCGCCGCGACTTATTGGTCTGGTAGTTGCGTCGCTTGCACTGCTCGCAAGCGAGCGTCACTGCGATTCGAACGTCTCCGCGGGCCATTGACTAAAGATGCTTTCCGTCTCGGGTTCGGGCGGGCGCGCTCCGGGGTGGCGGCACTCCCTCCTCAGAAAAAGACCTCGCCCCTCGCTTGCGGCGAGGGGGAGCGAGGTGCGGCGAAGGATAGCGCCCAGCGCGCTGGACGCGCCCGGCCGAAATCGCTAACGAGTCTGTTCGGACCCCGCCGAATCGCCGCCTGTCCCGCGCCGGCGAATCGCGATCAAGAGCGCGGCGGCAAGCCCGAGCCCGAGGATGATCGGAAGGGCCGCACCCATGCCTCCGGAATCTCCACCACCGGCAGCGCGCTCGACCGCGCTGACGAAGCCGGACCCGCCGTTGTCCTCGGCCGCGATCGAGGAGCCGGACCCAGCCTGCCCGCCCTTGCCGTTCCGGCCACCGCCGGCGGCGCCGCCGTTTTCGCCGCGACCCTTGCGGTGAGCCCGTGCCTCCCTGGGAGCGGTTCTCGACGCCAGCGCCGCCGCCCGTTCACCGGCGGGGCCCTGCGCCGCCAGCGCCTGCTGCGCGCTGGGCGACAGCACCGTCCCACCGCCCGAGACGCTGCCGCCTCCGCCCGGGTCCGAATGGTTGCCTCCCGGCCCCGGGAGGCTCTCCAGATACTGCGACGTCCCGGAGTTCCCGGGCGGCGGCGACCCGTGCCCAGCGAGGGCAGTGCCCGGGAAGGACAGCAGCAAGAGCATCGTCACGGGTATCCAGATCCTGCGCATTCGTCTCTGTCTACGAAAGAGGCGCGCGGAACCTGACATCGCCGCGTCAGTTCCCGGCCCGCTGCGACGTATCAATTAGACGCATGAGCGCGGTTGCCGAGCACACTGAGGTTCCTCGGCGAGTTCCGGTCTCGAGAGCCCCGATTGCATCCCGTGCGGCCGACGTGATCACGCTTGACCGATTGGGTCCGGCGATGGCGGGTTTCGTGTTGCCGTTCGTGCTCGTCGTCTATCTCGCGCTCAAGGGCGGCGGCTACGACCAGATCATCTACGGTCAAGTTGGGATCGCCGTTTGGTGGCTCGTCCTCGTTGGCGCCGCGGTCGGTCTGTTCCCGGTCTCGCGGATCCCCCGCGCGGGATGGTTCGGTCTTGCGCTACTGGGGGCTTTCGCGCTCTGGACCGCGCTCGGAATCGGTTGGTCGAGCAGCTCCGAGCGAAGCGTTTCCGAGCTCGGGCGGATCGCGACCTACGCCGGAATCTTCGCGCTCGCGCTCGTCGCCCAAGGCGCCGACCGACTGCGTAGGACGATGAACGCAGTCGGCGCGGGGATCGCGGTCGTGGCGATTCTCGCGCTGCTGTCCCGCCTGCATCCAGCCTGGTTTCCGACGAACGAAACCGCCCAGTTCCTCCCGCTCACGCGCTCGCGGCTGAACTATCCGCTGAATTACTGGAATGGACTCGCCGCTCTGATTGCCGTTGGGATCCCGCTGGTCCTGGTGGCTGCGCATCGAGCACGCACGGTGCCGATGCAGGGGCTGGCGGCTGCCGCGCTGCCGGCCATGAGCCTCGCCGCCCTGTATACCTTCTCCCGCGGCGGCGCGATCGAGATCGCCGTTGCGCTGATCGTGCTCTTCGCACTTCACCCTCGCCGGCTCTCGTTGCTGCCCACAACCGTTGTCGCGGCCGGCGGTACCGCGATCCTGGTCGCCGCGGCCACCCAACGCGATGCGCTGGAAGCGGGCCTCACGAACGCCGGCGCGCATAGCCAGGGCAACGAGATGCTTGCTATGACACTGGTCGTCTGCGCCGGCGTCGGCCTGATCCAGGTAGCGATCGCGCTCGCGTCGCGCCACAAACTCACCCCTCGCATTTCGGTGTCGCGGCGACAGGCGACGGTGGTATTGGCGGCGGCGCTCGTAGTGGCGATTGCCGTCGCGTTTTCGGCGGGACTGCCAAGTTACATCTCGGATCGCTGGCAGGATTTCCAACGTCCTCATTCGCCGAACGCGACCGGCGTGCAGCGCTTCGACAGCGCGAGCGGGAGTGGCCGTTACCAGGCCTGGCGCGCAGCCGTGGACGCGAACTCCACGGATCCTCTGAAGGGCATCGGTCCCGGGACATATGAGTACTGGTGGGCGCAGCACGGCACGATCCCGAGCTTCATCGTCAACGCGCACTCCCTCTACCTCGAGACCTTCGGAGAGCTGGGCATCATCGGGCTCGTGCTGATCGTGTCCGTGGTCGCCGCACCGCTCGCCGTGGGTATACGGAAGTCGATGCAGGCTCGATTCGACCACGGTCGGGCTGCGCAGCTCGCGGGCGCCGTGGCTGCGTTGGCCGCGTTTGCAGTCGCTGCCGGCATCGACTGGGTGTGGCAGCTTCCCGTCATACCGGCCGCATTCCTCCTGCTTGCGGCGGCAGTTCTGGCAGCCGGCGTGCGAAGGCCGGCTATCCGAGCCGCTCGCTCGCTCGTCCCGCGAATCGCGCTGGTCGTCGTGGCGCTTGCCTCGCTCGTGGCAACTGCGATTCCGCTGGCGGGCGCGGAGTCGCTTCGCACGAGTCAGGATGAGGTGCGCTCGGGAAACCTGGCGGTGGCCCTCGATGACGCCCGCACCGCCCACAACATCCAGCCTTACTCGGCGAGCGCGAGCCTGCAGGAGGCGCTTGTGCTCGAGGCGGCAGGTGACCTCAGGGGCGCTGTTGCCGCAGCCACGCAGGCGACCGATGAGGCGTCGACGGACTGGCGCAACTGGCTCGTGCTGTCCCGCCTGGAGGCGGAGCGGGGTGACGCGAAGGCCTCGGTCGAGGCCTACCGGAGAGCCAAGTCGCTCAATCCGCGATCACAACTGTTCGCGCAGTGAACGAGAACGAGACAAGCGACNNNNTCCCACGTGCCGCCTTCCGGGGCGAGCTCCGCCGAGCGCTTCTGACCCGCGAGCGGCGCAAGCCGCAGGCGCTGCCTCGGCTGCGTCTGATGATCGCCGCTTATGCCGGATCAGGGGCAGTGCTGTTGGGCATCGCAGCGGTTGGCGTCGCCGGCGTCGGGCCGTTCGCACCGGGCTAGCGGCCGGGCGGTCCCTCGACGTCCGCCGGCTGATCCGCAGCCGAGCGCTCCAGCTCCTGCCGCAGCTGGCGCAGGACCCTGGACAGAATCTGCTGGACGTTGGCGACGCTCAAGCCCATGAGCCGGGCGATCTGACGACCAGTCAAGTCGCCTCCGAACCGCAGCGCGATCAGCTCGCGCTCGCGTTCACCCAGGCGCGACAGCGCCGCCTCGAGATCCGGTGAGACGCCGAGCGGCTCCTCGGCGGGCGTATGGCCCACCATCGCCTCCCCGTCGCCGTGCGCGTCGAGTGACTCGTGCCGCGAGGAGCGATCGCGACGTTGGTGGTCGATGAGCGTGTTGCGGGCGATCGCCATCAGCCACGTGACGATCGTCCCACGACGCTCGTCGTAGCTGTCCCATGCCCGAAGAGCCTTCTCGAAGGTGGACTGCGTCAGGTCCTCGGCCTCCTGACGGGAGCCGAGGCGGTAGCCGAAGAATCCGTAGACACTCCAGACGTGCTCGTCGTAGACCTCCGCGAAGTCCTTAGCTCCCGCCGCCACCTTGACCTCTCACCGCTGCCATCCCACAGATCAACCCCCGATCGGATTCCGACTCGCTCGCCCGCCTCGTCACCCTGGTGAAGACGATCGCTGGTACATTACGCGCCGGCTAGGGCCTCGGGCGCCCAAACCTCGGTTCTTCCTCTGATGCATCAGGCGGCACAACCCAGGACTCTTCGCGACTACCTGCAGGTATTGGTCGCGCGCAAATGGCTGATCATCGGCGTCACGCTGATTGCCACCGCCATCGGCGTCGCGTACTCGCTGCTACGCAGCCCGACTTACGACGCCACGGCCGTCATCCAGTTCCGGCCCCCGCAGCTCGAGCTCGGCGTGTTCACGCCGGGGGTCCAGCTGCCGGCTGACGTCAACCCGAGCGAGACGGCGAGCGCAAACAGCGGCATCGTGACCCGCGGAGACGTCATCAGAGCGGCGCAGAAGTCCACCGGAGCCGATCAGACGACGGGCGAGCTGCGCGGCGACGTCACCGCGACGGTGCAGCCAACCTCGAACCTGATCAACATCACGGTCTCGAACGGAAACGCCGCGCTCGCTGCCCAGCTCGCAAACGCGGTCGCGCAGCAGACGAAGAAGGTCGCGGCGCAACTGGAACGCCGCCAGTTCGACGACGCCGCGACGAAGCTGCAGCGGGCCCTGAGCAGCGGCCAAGTCCCGCAGGCCGCACAGGGCGCATATGGCGCGATGATCTCTCGAGCGAAGCTGCTCAGCCGAGTGGCGGATCCGGTCCAGGTCGTCCGATCGGCAACCACCCCTGCCAGCCCGTCCTCTCCAAGGCCCGTTCTCGACACGGGCCTGGCCGTAGTTCTCGGCTTGATCCTCGGTATCGGCGCCGCCTTCCTGCGCAACACGCTCGACCGGCGGATCACCGACTCGCGCGAGATCGAGCGGGAGCTCGGCCTTTCACTCGTCGGCTACGTCCACTCCGACGCTCTCGGGCTCGCCGGCGGGGGGCGCAACGGCGACGCGGTGCCGGAGGACGATCTCGAAGCCTTCAGGATCCTGCGAACCAACGTCGGTTTCCTCACGGCCGGACGCTCGATCTCCTCGCTCGTGGTGACGAGTGCCGTCGCCGAGGAGGGCAAGAGCACGGTTGCGGGGTGGTATGCCTACGTCAACGCGGCCGCTGGGCGCAGGACGCTCCTGGTCGATTGCGACTTCCGGCGTCCAGTGCTCGCCACGCGGTGGGGTGTTGACGCGACACCCGGCGTCTCGGACTACCTCGCTGGCAACGTCGAGCGCGAGGAGATCGTGCGGTCCGTGGACGTCCACGGCCGGGAGGTCGATGCGATGAGCCTGATGCCGTCCGGCGCGAACCCGATCCAGCCCGCCGACATGATCGAGTCGGAAGGATTCAAGCGGTTGATCGACGAGATCGAGCGGCAATACGAGATGGTCGTCTTCGACACGGCGCCCCTTCTTCCGGTGAGTGACACCCTCGAGCTCATCCCACAGGTCGACGCGATGCTCCTGTGCGTGCGGATAGGCCAAACCACGCACAGCCAGGTGCAGGCAGCGAAGCAGGCGCTGGCAAACCTCCCCGAGAAACCGAC
>VAYL01000108.1:0-606 GCA_005884305.1 Actinomycetota bacterium | reverse complement strand
CGGCGACGACTACTACGGCTATTCCTCGTATTCCCGGACCACCACCGCCACCACCGCCACCACCGATTGACGCTGGGCACGAGAGTCGGCGGCACCGGCGCGATGGCGGTCGCAGCGGGGACCCTGGCGGGGACCCTGGCGATCGCCGGGGCTCAGACATCGCCATTGGTCCCGGTGCTGGCGCTCGCGGTGGCGGGAGTGATCGCCCTCGCCCTCGCGCGGCCGATTGTCGCGATCTACCTCGCGGTGCTCCTGATACCGCTCGAGGCGGCATCGGCGAGGTTCGGCGGGTTCGGCCTGAGTCCGCCTGAGTTCGTCGCGCTCGTCGCCGCAGCCGCCTGGCTGCTTCGCAGGATCGCCGAAGGCGGATCGTCGCTCAGGTCGCCCCTGACCCTGCCGCTCATCGCCCTGCTGGCGGCTCAGATCCCAGGACTGTTCCTCGCCGACGATCGGTTCGCGGTCCTCCAGCAGCTCGGGATGTGGAGCGCCTTCTTCGTCATCTTCCTCGCGGTGCTGTCGGATCGCGGGCGCAATACCTCCGAGATCACGATGGGCGTGATCGCGGCCGCCGGCGGGATCGCTGCCGCGATCGCAGTCGCACAATCC
>VAYL01000107.1:6397-7420 GCA_005884305.1 Actinomycetota bacterium | reverse complement strand
GTTCGCACTGCCTCGGCGAGCTGCTCGGTGGTCTCCACGTCCACGCGTCGCACGCCCGGTGGCTCCGATAGCGAGACGTTCGCGGCGACGACCGTGACCTCCGCGCCCCGGCGTGCCGCCTGCTCGGCAAGGGCAAACCCCATCCGCCCGCTCGAGCGGTTACCGATGAAGCGCACCGAGTCGATCGGCTCCCGAGTTCCGCCGGCGCTCACGACCACCCGCAGGCCGTCCCATGGGCCGCTGGGGGTTCCGGCGAGCGCCTGAACCTCGGCCAGGAGCCGCGCGGGCTCGGGCAGCCGTCCCACACCGTGCTCGCCCCGCGAAGCGAGGTCCCCCTCGTCGGGGTCGATCACGCGTACCCCGCGCCCGCGCAGCGTGGCGAGGTTCGCCTGTGTGGCCGCGTCCGCGTACATGCGGTCGTTCATGGCCGGGGCGACGACACGCGGGGCGGTGCACGCGAGGAACACCGTGGTTAGGATCGAGTCCGCGATGCCCGCCGCGAGCTTGGCGATCGTGTTCGCGGAGGCGGGTGCGATCAGGAAGACATCGGCGTTCCCGGCCACGGCGAGATGGCCGATCGGATCGTGCTCTGGCATCGCATCGCCGGGGAATGCCCCGCGCAGCGGATCGCGCTCGTACGCATCCAGCAGCACCGGGGCCCCAACGATCCCCTCGAACGATGCAGCGCCCACGAACCTGGTCGCCGCCGGAGTCATCAGAACCCGTACCCCATGCCCCGCCTTGGTGGCCATGCGCGCGAACTCGAGCGCCTTGTAGGCGCTGATGCCGCCGCTTACGCCGAGAAGGATGCGGGCCATCGCAGCGGACCCACGAACGGCGCCCTGATCAGGCGCGGTAGTGGTAGTCGATCTTGCCCGAGGCGAACTCCTCGAGCGCGATCGTCAGGTAGTTGCCCGAGGGCGTGTCGACCATGGGCGGCGTGAACTCCTCGTAGCTGCCCTCCCCGAGCGCGCGGTAGTAGCTGTTGAGCTGGCGAGCGCGCTTGGCCGCCACGAGGACGGC
>VAYL01000107.1:5561-6331 GCA_005884305.1 Actinomycetota bacterium | reverse complement strand
GGCTGGTGCCGTTTCAGGTGTGTCAAGTGTAGGGGACGCCCTCCAGCTCGCCCCGCACGATTCGTTCCAGTTCATCCGCGGCCCGCTGGATCTCGTCGTTGACGACGACGTGCTGGAACTCCTCGGCCGCCGCCAGCTCGATCTCGGCGGTCCGCAATCGCTCGTCGATCTGCTCCGGCGAATCCGTCCCACGCCCGATGAGCCGCTCGCGCAAACTCTCCGGCGTCGGCGGGGCGATGAAGACCTGGGCCGACTCCGGCATCGCCGCACGGACCTGGCGGGCCCCCTGGACCTCGATCTCAAGGACCACGGAGACTCCCTCCGGCAGCCGCCGGTCGACCTCGGATCGCAGCGTCCCGTACCGGTGCCCGCTGTACGTGGCGTGCTCGAGGAACTCACCCTTCTGCGCGCGCCGGTCGAACTCCTCGCGATCCAGAAAGTGGTAGTCGCGTCCGTCGACCTCACCCGATCGCGGCGGACGCGTCGTCGCGGAGACCGATAGCTCGAGGCCCGGCACGCGGCCAAGCAGTTCGGCGATCAACGTGCCCTTGCCGACGCCCGACGGTCCGGTTATGACGAACACCTTCGCCACCGGCGTAATCCTGAACTAAGCACAGGACCCATCGCTCTGCATGAACCCTCGAAGCCATTCAAATGCCCCGGCGCAGGCGCGCCGTCTTCGATTTGTGTCGTGTTGCGACCACAATCGAAGATGGTGGCCTCAAAGAACGGCGATGGCCACCCAGGAGACTTGCCCTTGGGTGCCGCCG
>VAYL01000107.1:2031-5231 GCA_005884305.1 Actinomycetota bacterium | reverse complement strand
TATGCCCGCCTACGCGGCGTGCAAGGGGGGCTTTGGCGTTTCGGACGAATTCAATTCGACCTCAGGTTGAGGTCGACGCCGCGATCCGTTCGCCGAGGTCCTGGGGTGACGCCAATCCGGCCGAGGCTAGCGCGGCCTCGAGCTCAGCCCGGACGCGGGCTCCGGCCAGCGGATCGCGGAAGTTGGCGGTCCCGACGGCAACCACGGCGGCCCCGGTGGCCAAGAAGTCGAGCGCGTCGGCCCCGGATTCGATACCGCCCATGCCGATGATGGGAATCGAGACCGATGCCGCAACCGAGCGGACCTGCTCGAGGGCCACCGGCCGGATCGCAGGACCAGAGAGACCACCTCGGCCCGCCCCGAGCCAGGGCTCCGTGCTCCCGGGCGCGAATGCCGTCGCCTTGAGCGTGTTGACGAGCGACACCGCGTCGGCTCCCCCCTCCCCCGCCGCCCTCGCGATCGCCGCCGGGTCGGCGACGTTCGGGGTGAGCTTGACGATCAGCGGCTTCGCCGTGATCGGCCGGACCGTTTGGAGGAGAGACAGCGTCTCGGGCGCCTGTTCGCCGACGATGAGCCCCGATTCGACGTTCGGACACGAGATGTTGAGCTCGAGCGCAGCAACCTCATCACGTGCGGCCACGGCCTCCACGAGCCGGGCGAACTCGCCGTGGCTCGTCGCCATCACCGAGACGCACAGCGGAACCGGGAGCTCCGCGAGCTGCGGCAGATCCTGCGCCAGGAAGCCCTCGAGCCCCTTGTTCGGGAGCCCGATCGAGTTGATCATCCCGGCGGGCGTCTCGAAGATGCGCGGCGGCGGATTGCCGGCCCGCGCCTCCGGGGTGATCGTCTTGGAGACGAACATCGAGAAGGGAAAGGCGGCGAGCAGCGCGTCCCCGAACGCCCGGCGCGCGGCGATCGCGTCGAAGGTCCCGGATCCGTTTATCACCGGGTGGTCGAGGTGCAAGCCCGCTATCTCAACGCGTAAGTCCATCAGCAGGTAGCAGGAAGCAGGTAGAGGTCTCTGATCAGGCGCACTTTTCTACCTGCTACCTGCCGCATGCTCGGTGCCCTGACCCCGCCACGAGCGCTGTTTCGATGTCCGCGGCGTTGACGACGGGGCCGTCGCTGCACAGGCGCATATAGCCGCCGGCCGCGAGCGGGACGGCGCATCCGAAGCAGGCGCCGAACCCACATGCCATCGGGGTCTCCATCGCGAGCTCGGCCGTCACGCCGCGCTCGGAGCACAGCGCCCTGACCACCTCGAGCATCGCCGGCGGCCCACAGGCGTACACGACCGCGGTCGGCGCATCGTCACCTTCGAGCAGGACGGCGAGGAGGTCGGTCACATATCCGCGATGGCCCGCGTGCCCATCCTCGCTCGCGAGGCGAACCTCACAGCACGAGAAAAGCTCATCCACGCCGCCGGAGTGCTCGCGGTCGCGAAACCCCACCAGGGTTCGCAGCGGCACGCCACGCTCGCCGAGCTGGCGACGCAGGATCGCGAGCGGAGCCAGGCCGATCCCGCCGCCGACCAGGATCGCCCCGGTCACGCCGGAGGCGAGGTCACCCGGCACCGAGAAGGGGCGACCGAGCGGTCCCGTGACCCAGAGGCCCTCACCGGCGCGAAGACCCGCTAGCCGTTCCGTGCCCGGTCCGACGGCCTCGACCAGGAAATGGAGTCTCAGGCCACCGTCCGCTGGGGTCGCCTCGGCCACCGAGAACGCTCGCGGCAGGTAGGGCCTTCCGGTCCGCTGACCCCATCCGTCCGCGGCGGCGAGCATGTAGAACTGGCCGGCGCGGGGCTCCGGGCCGGACTCGTCCAGGGCCGAGAAGATGCGGTAGCCGCCCGCCGCACGGTTCTCCGTGACCTCGCAGAGCCGCCTGCCAGGCGGCACGAGAGTGCGAGCGTCAGACGCGGGCTTGCTGCCGGTCAACGGTGGCATGAAGCTCTTGGAGCGAGCGCGGCTCTGCGGGGCGCTCACGCTGGGCGAAGATTGCCCGTGCCGCGGCGGAGGCGCCAGTCATCGTCGTCACGCACGGGATCCCGTGACGGACCGAGGCGGTGCGGATCTCGTAGCCGTCGCTGCGCGCGCCGCTGCCCGTCGGGGTGTTGATGACGAGATCGACCTCGCCGTTGCGGATGAAGTCGACCACGTGGGGCGAGCCCTCGCCGATCTTGTTGATCGCCTTCACCGGGACGCCCATCCGCGAGACGGCCTGAGCGGTCCCTCGGGTCGCGATGACCTCGAATCCCAGGTCGTGGAAGCGGGCGGCGAGCTGCGTGGCCGCCGGCTTGTCGCGATCGGTGACCGTGATGAAGACGGTCCCCTCCTTGGGAAGCGAGATCCCGGCCGCCGCCTGGGCCTTGCCGAACGCGGTCGGAAAGTCGCTTGCGACGCCCATGACCTCGCCGGTCGACTTCATCTCCGGTCCGAGGACCGAATCGGCTCCGGCGAAGCGCGCGAACGGAAGCACCGCCTCCTTGACGCTCACGTGGTCGGTGGGCGCAGGTCGAAGCTCCTGGTCCACCAGCGCCTCGCCAAGCATGAGCCTGCACGCGATCTTCGCGAGCGGTGCGCCGGTCGCCTTCGAGACGAACGGGACCGTCCGCGAGGCCCGGGGGTTCGCCTCAATCACGTAGAGCGTGCCGCCGGCGACCGCGTACTGGATGTTGATCAGGCCGATGACCCCCAGCTCCAGCGCGATCCGCTCCGTGGTCAGCCGGATCTCCTCGAGCATCTCCTCCCCCAGGCTCATTGGGGGCAGCACGCAGGCGGAGTCGACTGAGTGGACGCCCACCTCCTCGACGTGCTGCATGATCCCGCCGATCCGCACGTCGGTCCCGTCCGCCAGGGCGTCGACGTCCACCTCGATCGCGTCCTCGAGGAATCGGTCCAGAAGCAACGGATGCTCCTGGTCGGCCTTGACGTTCTGCTCGAGATAGGCGGCCAGGCCCTCGGCTGCGTAACAGATCTCCATCGCGCGGCCGCCGAGCACGTACGAGGGGCGCACCAGGAGCGGGAAGCCCACCTCCTCGGCGATCATCACCGCCTCGTCGGCCGAGAGCGCCGTGCCGTACGGCGGGTGGGAGATGTCAAGCCGTCGCAAGAGAGCGCCGAACCGGCCGCGATCCTCCGCCAGGTCGATCGCGTCGACGGGCGTGCCCAGGAGCCGGGCGCCCGCCCGCTCCAGAGCGCTTG
>VAYL01000107.1:1355-1933 GCA_005884305.1 Actinomycetota bacterium | reverse complement strand
TCGGTCGACACCGTCTCGGGGTTGCAGTTGATCATCACCGCGTCGCGCCCCGACTCCCGCACGGTCATGGCAGCGTGCACGCAGCAGTAGTCGAACTCGATCCCCTGGCCGATGCGGTTGGGGCCTGAGCCGAGAATGACGACCGACGGCTTCTCGCCGCGCCTTACCTCCGATCGCGGCGCCCGCTCATGCGCCGAGTAGAAGTACGGCGTCTCCGCCTCGAACTCCGCCGCGCACGTATCGACCGACTTGAACGTGCGCTCCTGACCGTCCGTGCCGTCGCCCTCGGTCGCGAGGGCGCTGAGCTCGTCGAGGAACCACGGGTCGATCGACGTCCGCTGGTGGATCGTGGCCGGAACGACGCCGCGCCTAAATGCGTCGAGGATCAGATCGTAACGGTCCGGGGCGGGCGTGACGAGGCGGTCCAGGAGCTCGCCGGTGTCCTCCGGGACATCAGGCTCAGAATCGAGCTCGCGCGAGCGCAGCGCCTTGGCGAAGGACTCGCGGAACGTGCGGCCGATCGCCATCACCTCCCCGACGGACTTCATGTGGGTCGAGAGGCTCCCCTCCGCTCCAGG
>VAYL01000107.1:685-1298 GCA_005884305.1 Actinomycetota bacterium | reverse complement strand
CGTGATGTCGTTCGGGATCTCCTCGAGCGCGTAGCCGACGGCGAGCTTCGCGGCAATCTTCGCGATCGGGAAGCCCGTTGCCTTCGACGCCAGCGCCGAGGAGCGCGAGACGCGCGGGTTCATCTCGATGACCACGATCTCGCCGTCCTCGGGGTTGACGGCGAACTGGATGTTCGAGCCGCCCGTCTCGACTCCGACTGCCCGGATGACCCGGATCGCCTGATCGCGAAGCTCCTGGTAGAGGCGATCGGTGAGGGTCTGCGCCGGCGCGATCGTGACGCTGTCGCCGGTGTGGACACCCATCGGGTCCACGTTCTCGATCGAGCAGATGACGACGACGTTGTCGTTGCGGTCGCGCATGAGCTCGAGCTCGAACTCGCCCCAGCCAAGCACCGACTCCTCCACGAGCACCTGGTTGATCGGGCTCGCCGCGAGGCCCTCGGAGACGACCTGGCGCAGCTCGGTATCGGTCCTGCCCACTCCCCCGCCGTGGCCGCCGAGCGTGTAGGCCGGCCGCACGATCGCCGGCAAGCTGATCTGGCACTCGGCCAACCCGCGCTCGACATCGCTGACGCTGCGCACGATCTGCGACCACGGCACGCGCAATCCAGCT
>VAYL01000107.1:0-569 GCA_005884305.1 Actinomycetota bacterium | reverse complement strand
TCTGGCCTCCCAGCGTCGGCAGCAGCGCATCGGGCCGCTCGCGCTCGATCACGGCCGTAACCGACTCGACCGTGAGGGGCTCGACGTAGGTGCGGTGCGCGAACTCCGGGTCGGTCATGATCGTCGCGGGGTTGGAGTTGACGAGCACGACCTCGTAGCCCTCGCCGAGCAGGACCTTGCATGCCTGGGCGCCGGAGTAGTCGAACTCCGCGGCCTGCCCGATCACGATCGGACCGGAGCCGATCAGCAGGATCTTGTCGATGTCGTCCCGCCTAGGCATGAGCAGGCAACACGCAGCACGCAGCACGCAGAGGGGCGCTCGCGCGGTGTTGGGGATTTTCTGAGGTATGACGAGCCGTCACGTCGACCTTCGCGCGTACCAACTCGCCGAGACTGAGCACTGGATCGCCCGCGTCGAGGCTGCTGGACACATCGAACGCGGCCGGTTCGACGAGATGCTCGCCGAGCTTGGCCGGGTGCTGAACGGGCTCGTTGCATCCACGCGCCTTGGTTAGCTGCGTGCTGCGTGCTGCGTGCTGCGTGCTCACGCCGCCGCGAGCTCCACGAAG
>VAYL01000106.1:2658-5864 GCA_005884305.1 Actinomycetota bacterium | reverse complement strand
GCGCCGGCGAATAGATCCGGCTAACGGGGGAGGCCAAGTAGGGGCAGGCCCTCCGATCGACTGAGTGATTCGGCCCCATACAGTCCCAGACCCGCACTCGACGGTCGAGTGTGTGATTTGGCCGCATATTTCGGCTCAATCACTCACTCGTTGCCGGACGCGTGTCCTGGCCGCGCCTATCCCTTCCCCACTTGCCCTGAACCGCATCACAGCGGCGGGCGGCCGAGGCTCTCCCTAAAACGCCGAATCCCCGAACGGCTCGTCGCGCTCGCGCACGGCCTCCCGCCAACCCGCCTCCGCCGCGCGCTTGGCCCACGCGTGCCCCTCTGGCGTATGCCGCGCGATGCCGTCGAAGAACGTGCTCATCGCCTGGGTCTGCAGGAGCCCCTGCGAGAGAATCGTGGAGTTCGCCTGCAGCTTGTGCATGACGAGCTGGTTGATTGGGATCCGGGCGACGCGCTCCAGCAGCTCCTCGAAGACCTTGTCGAGCTCATCGGCCGGCGCGCAGTCCGTGGCCAGGCCCCAACTCACCGCCTCCCGCCCGGTCAGCGAGTCGCCGGTTAGGAGCAGCCGCTTCGCGCGTGTCGGGCCAAGCCGGTGCACCCACAACGCGGTGGTCGGAACGCCCCAGACGCGCGCCGGCGGATAGCCGATCCTTGCGTCCTCCGCGACGACGAGGAGATCGGAGCACAGGGCCATATCGGTCCCGCCGGCCACGCAAAAGCCGTGCACCTTGCAGATGACCGGTTTCTCCGACCAGAACAGGCTCATGAAGGCGCGGACGTTGCGCCACATCATCTGGAAGTCGACGACCGGATCCCACACCTGGTGCGGATCGTGATTCGCCGCCATCACCGCCGGGTCCAGCGGCGAGCCGGATGGAATCTCGCCGGCGCCGAACCCCTCCGACATGCCCTCGGCTGAGGCGACGAGGTCGTATCCGCCGCAAAAGCCGCTGCCGTTTCCTGCGAGGGCGATCACGTGAATCTCCGGATCCAGGTTCGCGCGCTCGACGCACGCCGCGAGCTCGCCCGGCATCTCGACGGTGATGCCGTTCCCTCGCTCCGGCCGGTTGAGCGCGATGCGCGCGACGCGCCCGTCACGCTCGTAGATCATCGTCTGGAGTTCCACTGGCGCCGATGCTATTCGGCCGTCGCCCGACGGGTTTCGGGGCGTCAATCCTCGAACTCGTCCTCGTATCCCTGGCCGGTCCTGGGCTTGGAGCCGAATCCCCGCTGGAGCCCGCCGGTCCGCGTGCCCGGCGGCGGACCGCCTGGCTGTGGATCTCCGGCGCGGCCCCGGTGCGTGGGGCGGTCACGGTCGCGGCTGGGCTGGACGCGCTTGGGCTCGCCCTTCTGCTTCGGGAAATGCGGCGGCCACGGCGCGTCGCCGAGGCCCTCCTCCTCGTCGCGTCGCGCGAGGTCGAGCAGGCCCTCCAGGGAGCCGGCGTGCTCGTCGATGTCGGCGGCGGGATCACCCACCGTGGCAAGACGGTCTCGCACCGTGTCGAGGCGCAGGTCCTCGGGCTCGACGTCCGGCACCTCGTCCCAATCCAGGGCGCACGAGACACGGGCATCCGGGGTGGGGCGCACCGAGTAGCAGGAGGCGACGGTGCGGTCGCGGGCGTTCTGGTTGTAGTCGACGAAGACCCCGTGACGCTTCTCCTTCCACCACTCGGCCGTCGCGAGCTTCGGGACCCGGCGCTCAACCTCGCGGGCGAGGGCCAGCGCCGCGCGGCGCACCTCGAGGAAGTCCCAACTGGGCTCGACGCGAACGTTCACGTGGATGCCCTTGGACCCTGAGGTCTTCGGGTAGCCGCGGAGCCCGTGTTCGGTCAGCACGTCTCGCACGACCATCGCGGTGCGGCGCACAGCGTCCCACTTGATCCCAGGCGTCGGATCGAGGTCGACGCGCAGCTCGTCGGGGTGATCGAGGTCGCCGCGCCGCGCCGGCCAAGGGTTGAAGTCGATCACGCCGAGGTTCACCGCCCAGACCAGGTGGGCGGCGTCGTTCGCCACGAGCTCCTCCGCCGTCCGCCCGGAGGGGAAGGCCACGGTCCCTGTCTGCAGCCAGCCGGGCACCTTCTGCGGGACCCGCTTCTGCCAGATCGGGTCCTCCATGATCCCGTTGACGAACCGCTTCATGACGGTCGGCCGTTCCCTCACGTGAACGAGGGCCGCCTCGGTGACGTCCACGTAGTACCGGGCGATGTCGAGCTTCGTCCAGCCCGGCTTCGGGAAATAGACCTTGTCCGGGTTGGACAGCCGAACCTCGTGTCCGTCGAGCTCCAGCATCGTGAAGTTCCCCTTCGCCACTCGCTGGGAGCGTAGCCGGGGTACGAGCAATTGACCACGCCGAGAGAGCTCAACATCGGACCGGCGCGAGAGCAGGAGCTCGGCGCCGTCCTGGACCTGTGGGAGATCGCGCGAAGCTCCTACAGCTCGACTCCGGACAATCCCGAGGTGCTCGCCCGACTCATCGATCGGGATACCGGCGCGCTTCTCGTCGCCCGGCGCGGCGGCCGCGTCGTCGGAACGCTGATCGCCGCCTGGGACGGCTGGCGCGGAAACATGTACCGCCTCGCCGTCGTGCCCGAACATCGCCGGGCGGGGATCGGGCTCGCGCTGGTGCAGGCGGGTGAGCAGCTACGGCTGAGCGAGGGCTACTTCAGCTGCCCGAACGTGCACTCGCGTGGGTCCTTGTCCTCGCGCCACCTGAGCAGCTTCGCGCCGTGCCGGATCCGCCCCGAACTGACGTGGTCGAAGCTCACCTCGATGACGAGCTCCGGCCTGAGCGACACCCACTCGAGCTCCCGGTCCGCTGCCCATCGGCTGGGATCGGCTGACCCGCGCTCCCCGGTCTCATAGGGCGCGAGCTTCGCCCCCAGCTCCCGCTTCTCGGCCGCCTTGAAGCTCGACGTATGACCTACCACGCGCAGCTTGCCGTCGTCGTAGAGGCCCAGGATCAGGGAGCCGACCGTGCCCTCTTCCTTTCCCGGGCGCCAGCCGACGACGACGCAATCGAGCGTCCGCAAGCGCTTTACCTTCACCATGCCCTTGCGCTCGCCGGGCCGGTACGGCGCCACGAGCTCCTTCGCGATCACGCCCTCGCCGGAGTCGAGCAGCGGAAAGGCTTCTTCGGGGTTGTGCACGAGGGGGGTCAGCTCGATCGAGCCGGGGTCGTCGAGACCGTCGACCAGCTGCTCG
>VAYL01000106.1:0-2602 GCA_005884305.1 Actinomycetota bacterium | reverse complement strand
CAGGTCGAAGGCGCGGAACCGCGCCGGCGTCTGCTCGGCCAGCATGTTGATCCGCGACTCCGCCGGATGGATGCGGTTCTGGAGCGCGTCGAACTCCTCCGCCCCGTCTCCGTCGACGATTACGAGCTCGCCGTCGAGGATGTACCGGCCGCCGCCGAAACGGAGCTCGGGGAAGTAGCGGCTCAGCGGCCGGCCGTTTCGCGACTGCACGAAGACCTCGTCGCCGTCGGCGAAGACGACGGCCCGGAACCCGTCGTACTTCGGCTCATAAGCCCAGCCCTCGCCCTCCGGGAGCTGCTTGCGCGAGAGCGCGAGCTGGGGCTTCACGGGAGGCTTCAGCGGCAGGGCCACGTCCCGATCGTACGACCTAGCCGTTCGGAAGCTGTTTCGGGATCGGCTTGATGTGCTCGCTTGTCCCGACCACGCCAACGGTGCGGTCGTAGGAGTCCCGCAGGAGCGTGGCGTCGCCCTCGCCCTTCTTCAGCGCGGGCCCGACGGGAAGCACTGTGTAGTCGGGATGGCTCACGAAGACCGGGACGTAGCTCACGTCGGTTACGCGAGTCCCGTGCTCATCGGCGACGCAGTGAAGGAGCGCCACGAGGCCGTCCTGGGTCGACGCCGGCAGGCCGGCCGCGGGGCTCTGGTTGGAGATCAGGTTGCCCTCGCTGAAGACGACGAACTTGTCGTCGAGGTTCTCGATCGGCTGCACCACGTGCGGCCCCTGGCCGATGACCGCCGTGATGAATCGCGACGCCACGAGCTTCTTCACGAGCGCGAGCTGGCCCGAGCTCGGCTGCGACTGGTACTCCGGCACGATCTCCCCGCCCCAGTGGACGTTGACGATCACGGCCTCGGCCCCCTCCTTGTGCGCCTGCTTCGCCGCGGCCAGGATCCGGTCGGGGCTCGCGATGTTCACCGACCACGGATGAGGCGGCGGGATCCCGTTGGTGTCGGTCGTGTAGGCGAGAAAGGCGACCTTCGCGCCCTTGGCCCTCAGCAGCGTGTTGTTCCGCTGCGCCTTCGCCGACGGAAATGACCCCGTGTGCTCGATGCCGGCGCTGTCGAGCGCCTTGCCGGTGTCGTCGATGCCGGTCTGCCCCTGATCGAGCGAGTGGTTCGACGCGGTGTCGCACGCGTCCCAACCGGTGGCCTTGATCCCCTGCGCCAGCGCCGGGGGCGTGTTGAAGATCGGGTAGCTCGTGGGCGGCGCCGGCGTCATCGGCGTCTCGACGTGGCAGATGCCGAGCGACGCGTCCGCGACGTAGGGGCGGAGCTCCGCCAGCTCGGGAGCGAAGTCGTAGTGGCCGCCGCCGCCGAGCGCGAGGGCCCGCTCCCACACAGGCGAGTGGATCAGCAGGTCACCGCTCGCCGACACGGTGAAGTGCACGGGCTGCTCCTCACGCTGGTGCTTGACCTGCTGCCTGGTGGCCTGCCGCGGGGAGGGTGGGTGCCCGCCGTCGACGTTCCTGCCCACGACGATCCCCGCACCGAGCGCCACGATGGCGCACACGGCGGCGATCGCGAATCGCCAGCGCCGGTACGCGGCTGACTGTCGCCGGCGTCGCGCTGCGCGATCCCGCTCGGTGGGCATCGCCGAATTCTCGCTGAGCGTCAGGTCGCTTTGGCCGCCGTAGCGCGGCGGCGCTGGGAGAAGTAGAGCGCGCCAAGCAGCCCACGTCGTCGTTCGCGAAGTCGCTCTTCTGCGGCGAGATCCACGAGGAGATGGTCTTCCCGTGGCCCGAGCCGGACCCCGACGAGCAGGAGAAGGTCCGCGGTCTGATCGCCGCGGCGCGCGAGATCGGCGAGCACGTGGACCCGCGCGAGATCGAGGAGAAGCGGTGGCTCGGCGACCGCCTGGTGCGCGAGCTGGGAGACGCCGGCCTCTGCGGCCTCTACGTCCCGGAGCGCTACGGCGGACAGGGGCTCTCCCAGACCGGGTACGCCCGCGTGTTCGAGACGTTCGCCCAGATCGATGCGACGCTCTCGATCGTGATGGGGGTGCATCAATCCATCGGGTTCAAGGGCATCCATCTGTTCGGCAGCGACGAGCAGAAGGAGCGCTTTCTCCCCGACCTCGCGTCTGGCCGCAAGCTCGCGGGCTTCGCCCTCACCGAGCCGAACGCCGGCTCCGACGCCTACAACATCGAGAGCCGCGCGGTCCAGCAGCCCGATGGCTACTGGGTGCTGAACGGGGAGAAGCGCTACATCGGCAACGGCGGCACGGGCTCGGTCTTCACGACGTTCGCCCGCTGTGAGGTGGACGGCAAGGACAAGCACATCGCGCTGATCCTCGAACGCAAGATGAAGGGCTTCGAGGTCGGCGAGCGCTTCGACACGATGGGCTTGCGCGGCAACGACCTGCGCCGCCTGTACTTCCGCGATGTCCGCGTGCCGCCGGAGAACGTTCTCGGCGAGCCGGGCGAGGGCTTCCGGATCGCGATGCACATCCTCAACAACGGGCGGATCGGGCTCGGAACGGGATCCGTCGGGGCGACCAAGGGCCTGCTGGACCGCGCGATCGACCACGTCAAGGAACGCCGCCAGTTCGGCCGCCCGCTCGCCGACTTCGAGCTCGTCCAGGACAAGATCGGCTGGATGGTCT
>VAYL01000138.1 GCA_005884305.1 Actinomycetota bacterium | reverse complement strand
AAGGTCGACGATGCAGTAGATGCCCTCGCCCCGGTCCTGGCCCTCCACGTACTGGCGGATCGCGCCGATGTAGTTGCCCAGGTGCTTGCGGCCCGTCGGCTGAATCCCGCTGAAGATCCGTTCCATGGCGGGCGCGGACTATAGGCGCCGGGCTCCCAGAGCTGCTGTTCCGAAGCCCGCTACAGCGGAGCCCGGGCGCCCTCGGACGCCGGCTCGAGCGCCCCCGGCACGGGCTCGGCGTCTTGAAACGGCGGCGCCGCACGGCCGCACTCGCCCGCGGTGGCCGCCCGGGTCGAGGGAGGCGGCTCCGACGGTCGCCGCCGGCAAACCGACGGGGCACCGAGTGGGCGAGACGCCTGCTGGGCAGGTGGGAGTCCGGCCTCTCGGCGAGACGTTCGGGCAAGACGGAGCTGCAGGGTGCCCCGGGGTGGGACGAGAAGACTGTCGAGCAGGGATTGCGAGACGCGCCAGCCCCGATACACGGACGCGGAAGGGTCTTCTCGGGGTGCCTCTCGGCGCGCCGGCCTAGGGCTCCGGCTGTTCGCGTAGCTGGTGCGCGGAGGTGAAGAAGTTCCGGTAGGCAAGCGTCACCGCGATCAGGCCCGCCAGTGCGACGCTCCCGAGCAGCGTCCACAGCAGGATCAGCTGCAGGCGTACGGCGTCGGTGGGGCTCGCGCCGGCGAGCAGCATTCCGACCATCGTCCCCGGGAAGAAGATCAGGCCAGTGGTCTTCGTGGAGTCGACCAGGGCGATCATCCCGGAGCGCAGGCTGCGGCGGACGATAGGCGCCGCCGCCTGAGTGGAGGTCGCCCCAAGCGCGAGGGTCGCTTCGACCTCGCGCGCGTGGCGGGTCATCTCATCCCCGAGCCGGTTGAGGGTCACCGCGGCGGCCGTCATCGCGTTGCCCACCACCATGCCTCCCACGGGTACGAGGTAGCGCGGCTGCGCCTTGAAGATCCCCAGGGCGACGACGAGGCCCAGGGTGGCCGCGCCCGCGATCGCGAGTGCCAGCAGCAGCGGCCAGAACGCGTCCGGGACCTGCCTCGCCCGCCGCTGGGCGGTGAAGGCGCCGAACACGACCATGATCGCGATCAGCAGGACGACGAACCAGAGGCTGTCCTGGTCGAAGATGAACTTGATGACGTAGCCGATCGCCGTTAGCTGGATCGCGGACCGCACGACTGCGATCCCGATGTCCGCCTCCAGATCGGCCTTTCGCCAGAACGAGACGGCGATCGCCAGCGCCACGAGAACGAGCGTCGCGGCCACCTCGCCGATGCTGACGTGAATCGAGGTGGTCACCTGGGCGATCAGCATGCGCTTCAGACCGCGAGCTGCTCGCGAACGTGCCCCTCCCCCACCATCCGCCCCTCGTCGAGCCGCACGACCCAATCCGCCATCCGCCGGGCCTGTGCGAGGTCGTGCGTCACGAGGACGAGCGAGACGTCCACGCGCTCCCGCAGATGAAGCAGCGTCGCCTCGACCGCGCCGCGCGTCCCCTCGTCCAGCGCGGAGGTCGGCTCGTCCAAGAGCAGCACGCGCGGCTCCAGTGCGAGTGACCGCGCGAGCATGGCCCGCTGCTGCTCACCCACCGAGAGCTTGCTGGCGGTGCGGTCGGCGAACGACGAATCGAGACCGGCGAGATCCAGAAGCCGGGGGACGTCGGGCTCGACCCCCGCTAGTGCCGCCGCAAAGTCGATGTTGTCCTGGACCGTCCCCTCGAGCAGCGCGGGGAGCTGCGGGACCAGGCAAACCTCGCGCCGCAGCTCGAGCGGATCGCGTTCGCGCACATCGGCGCCGCCATAGCGAACGGTGCCCGACGCGGGATCCGCGAGCCGGTTCAGCAGCCTCAGGAGGGTCGACTTCCCACTCCCGGACGGGCCGGCGACGCAGCTCGCCCCCTTCGGGAGGGAGGCGCTCAAGTCCTGAAGCACCACCTTTCCGTCCCGCTCCATCGTGACCCGGTCGAGCTCGAAGAGCATGCGGCGATTATCCCGGGACCTGTGACGGGCCGCCATCCGTATTGCATGAATGTCGCCGCGGGCGAGCGTTCGAGAGAAGATGATGGTGCCGGGGTTGCGGCCCGTAGCGGCGGGGCCCCGGGAGGAGATTCAACTGGCTGGCGAGACCACGGAGAGCGTCGCGGTGCCGCTTCGGTTGGCGCGTGCCGGCTCGCCCTCGAGGGCGCTCGAGCGCCGGCGGGAGCGACGCTGGATAAAGGCGGCGCAATCCGGCTCGGAGGAGGCCCTCGAGCATCTCTACCGCCGCCACTGGTCCTGGGCGCATCGCGCCGCCTACCTCGTGGTGCATGACGCCGCGGCCGCCGAGGACATCGCGCAGGAGGCGTTCCTGTCCGCGATCCGCTCCCTCGACCGGTTCGACCGCTCGCGGCCATTCGGGCCCTGGCTCAATCGCATCGTCGTCAACCGGGCGATCGACTGGGCGCGAGCGCGCTCGCTGCGGCACGAGACCGGGGCCGAGTTCGAAGCCGAGGCGGCTGGGGCCGAACCGGCCGCACCAGAGGTGGCCTCGGCCGTCTACTCGGATGAGGTCGTCGCCTCGCTCAGGCACCTCTCGCCCGAGCACCGGGCGGTGGTGGTGCTGCGCTATCTCCTCGACTACACGCCGGGGGAGATCGCCAAGGCGCTCGACCTCCCACGCGGCACTGTGAACTCAAGGCTTCGGCGCGCCCTGGATCGGCTCGGAGCGGAGATGGAGGTCGGGCAATGAGGGCGACTGAGCTGCGGCGGAGGCTTCGCGACGCACCGATCCCCGAGGAGCACGAGGCGCGCGAACGCGGCTGGCGCGTGGTGCGCGCCGCGTACGCGGAGCGGCGGCCGTCGACTGCCCGGGCGTCGGCGCCCAGGCGGCTCGCGATCGCGCTCGCCGGAGCGGCGATCGTCCTGGCGGTGGTGCTCACACCGGCGGGAGCCAAGGTCGTGGATTTCGTCCGTGACGTCGTTCGCCCGAACGCGAAGGAGGCCAAGCCGCTGACGTCGCTGCCCGCGCCGGGGAGCCTGCTCGTCGAGTCACAGCAGGGGCCATGGGTCTTCCATCGCGACGGTTCCCAGCGGCTTCTCGGCGACTACCGCCAGGCGACCTGGTCGCCAAACGGCGTTTTCGTCGCGGCAACGAGCGCGCACCAGCTCACCGCTGTAGAGCCCGATACCGGAACCGTGCACTGGTCGATCAACGGGCGCCATCCGACCGATCCGCGGTGGGCGCCGGGGAACGGGTACCGGGTCGCGTACCGCAGTGGATCGTCCATGCGCGTAGTGGCCGGGGACGGCACGCATGACCACCTGCTCGACGCGAATGTCGCGCCGGCGCCGCCGGCTTGGCGCCCGGCTACGAACTGCCCGCCGACCTCGGCTTCGGGGCCGTGCGTCCTCGCGCTCGCGAAGCCGGACGGCGCCGTCCGGATGGTCGACGCCGATTCCGGAAAGGTGCTCTGGGCCTCAGCCGCGGGGCCGGTGCCGCGTCTCCTCGACTGGTCGGCCCACAGCTCGCTGGTCGCGGCCCTGTCGGCGGCCGAGCTGCGCGTGTTCTCGGCCGCGGATGGCAGCCTGATCCAGACGGTGCGGCTGCCGGCCGGCATGGAGGCGACCGACGGCGCGTTCGCTCCCGCGGGCAAGTCGTTTGCAGTGACCGGAACCACCCGCCACGGGCGGAGCAAGGCTCTCCTCATCCCCCTCGCGGCGGCCCGGGCACAGCCCCGATCACTGCTGACCGACCCGGGCGCCTTCACGGACGTGACGTGGTCACCCGATGGCCATTGGCTCCTCATCGCCTGGCGCAAAGCCGGCGCCTGGTTGTTCCTGAACCCGGAGCATCCTGGCCACATCAAGACCGCCGGCCAGATCTCACGCCAGTTCAGCCCGGGAACGACCGCGCCCGCGGGCTTCCCGAGGCCGGCCGGCTGGTGCTGCACGCAGGCGGGCACGGGCTAGCCGTCGCGACGCAAGATTCGTTCCGCGGGCACACGGGTACCGAGGAACTGGCGCTAAGTTGGGAAACTGATGCGAGCGATGATTTTGGCCGCGTATAAGGGTCTTGGTTAGAGACGATGCCTAGAGCAATCTGGAGTGGATCAATCAGCTTCGGGCTTCTGAACGTGCCCGTGAAGCTCTATAGCGCTGTTTCGCGCAAGAACGTCAGCTTCCGCGAGCTGCGCGAGAGCGACGGCTCGCGCATCCGCCACAAGCGGGTGGCCGAGGCCGACGGCAAGGAAGTGCCGTACGAGGACATCGTCAAGGGCTATGAGATCTCGCCCGAGCAGTACGTCGTCGTGACGCGCGACGAGCTCGAGGAGATCGATCCGAAGAGGACCCGGGCGATCGAGATCCAGGACTTCGTCGACCTCGACGACATCGACCCCATCTACTTCGACCACCCGTACTACCTCGGCCCGGACAAGGGCGCGGAGAAGGCCTACTCGCTCCTCGTCAAGGCGATGGGCGACGCAAAGAAGGTGGCGATCGCCCGCTTCGTCCTGCGCAATCGCGAGAACCTCGCGGCCATCCGCCCCGCCGAAGGTGTCCTGACGATGGCGACGATGCGCTTCGCCGATGAGGTGGTGGCGCCGGACGAGCTGGGCGAGGATGTGATCCCTCAGGACGGGCGCAAGCTCGAGAAGCGCGAGATCGACATGGCCAAGCAGCTGATCGACTCGCTGACGTCGGACTTCGACCCCGGCAAGTACCGAGACGAGTACCGTGAGGAGCTCTTGGCCCTGATCGACCGCAAGGCCCAAGGCAAGGCCGTCGTCGAGCCCGTGTCCGAGGAGCCCAAGCCCACCAAGGCACCCGACCTCATGGCCGCCCTCGAGGAGAGCCTCGCGAACGTTCGCGGTGAGCCGCTTGCCGCGGGCGGCGACGGCGGCACCAAGACGAAGAAGCGCTCGACTTCGTCCAAGTCCCGCTCCCGTTCGAAGACCTCCCAGTCCAAGTCGCGATCGCGAAGCAAGGCCAAAGCCGGCAAGTAGACGTCGACGGGCGCCAGCTCGAGGTCACGAACCTCGACAAGGTGCTGTGGCCCAAGGCTGGGTTCACGAAGGGCGAGATGATCGACTACTACGCCCGGGTGGCCGACGTGATCCTGCCGCACCTCAAGGGTCGCCCGCTGACGCTCAAGCGCTATCCGAACGGCGTCGACGAGGGTCACTTCTACGAGAAGCGCTGCCCCAAGCACCGTCCCGACTGGGTGAACACGGCACCGATCTGGAGCGGACGCAACGAGGGCGAGATCGACTACTGCGTCTGTGACGATCGCGCGACGCTGATCTGGGTGGCCCAGCTCGCATCGCTCGAGCTCCATCCGTCGCTCTCCCACGCGAAGGAGATCGAGCGGCCCACAGTGCTGGCTTTCGACCTGGACCCTGGGCCGCCGGCGGACATCATCCAGTGCTGCACGGTGAGCCTCAGGCTGCGCGACCTCTTCGGCGACCTCGGATTGGAGAGCTTTCCCAAGACGTCCGGATCGAAGGGACTCCAGGTCTACGTGCCGCTGAACGTCAAGGTCAGCTACGACGACACGAAGCCGTTCGCCCACGCGGTCGCGCAGGTGCTGGAACGCTCAGATCCGGACCTGATCGTGTCGCGGATGGCGAAGAACCTCCGGAAGGGCAAGGTGCTCGTCGACTGGAGCCAGAACGACCAGCACAAGACGACGGTGTCCGTCTACTCGCTGCGCGCCAAGGAGCACCCGACGGTCTCAACTCCGGTGGAGTGGAAGGAGGTCGAGCGGGCGCTCAAGCGCGAGGATCCGGACGTCCTGCGCTTCGAGGCCGGCGACGTACTGAAGCGCGTCGACAAGCAGGGCGACCTGTTCGAGCCCATCCTGAAGACGCGGCAGAAGCTCCCCGCTCTGAAGGCGGCGACCGAGTCCGCCTAGGTGATCGGCAGTGCCTCGCGCCGCGGGCGCGGGCGCACGGCCCGGACCGCCACGGCCAGGCGGCGCACTCCCTCGGCCAGCTCGTCCGGGTCCAGGTAGCCGAATGACAGCCGGATATGGGTAGCGCGCGGGCGCTCGGGCATCATCGCGCCGCCGGGAAGGAACGTCACCCCCTGGCGAACCGCCGCGTCGTAGAGGTCGCGCTCGTCGAGGGCGTCGCGGAATGTCAGCCACAGGTGGCCGCCGCCAAGCGGGGGGACAAAGGTCGCGACCCGGTCGAGATGGCTTTCGACCGCCTCGATCAGCGCATCGCAGCGCTCGCGGTAGAACGCGATCGACCGCTCGATCTGCGGCTCATAGTGGCCCTCCGCCAGAAACCGGGCGGCCACGAGCTGTGTGAGCGTCGGGCTGCCCATGTCGTCGTTGCGCTTCTCCTGCACGATCCGGTCGAGTACAGGGCCGCTGGCCGAGATCCACGCCAGCCGCATGCCCGGGCTGACGGTCTTCGAGAGCGAGGACAGATAGATGACATGGCTCGGGAGCGTCGCGCGAAGGGGACCGGTCGCCGTTCCCTCGAATCGAAGCGAGCCGTAGACGTCATCCTCGAGGATGAAGAACCCGTAGCGCTGGGCCAACTCGAAGAGGCGCTCGCGCCGTTCGGGCGCGAGATCGCGTCCTGTGGGGTTCTGTAGCCGCGGCTGGAAGACGACCAGCCGGACATCCCGCCGGCGCAACAGGCTCTCGAGCGCGTCGACATCCATGCCGCCATCGTCCACGGGGACCGGGAGAATCGACGCACCGGCGTTGCGGATCGCCTCGATCGAGCCGGGGAAGGTCGGGGACTCACACGCCGCCACGTCGCCGGGATGCACGATGGCGCGCGTCGCCAGCGTTAGTCCCTGACGCGCTCCTGTGGTCACGATGATCTGGTCCGGCCCGTCGCTGAGCCCCTCGCGGCGATGCAGGGCGGCGATCTGCTCGCGCAGCTCGGGCGCACCCTCGATATCCGTGTACTGCTGAACGCGGGAGCCGTGCTCGGAAAGCGTCGCGGTGGTGACCGCAGACAGAACGTCGAACGGCAAAAGCTTGTCGGCGGGATACCCGACCATCAGCGGGATCACGTCGTCGCGGCCCGCTTGCCGGAACATCTCAGCCAGGATGCGATCCCCGTAGGTCTCGAGCTGCTCCGGGAGTGCATAGAGCTGCCAATCGGTGTTCTCGCGCTCGGCTGGGGCGCCGGCGCCGCCTTGCGCGCCAACCCGAACGAAGGTTCCCTGGCCGACCCGCGCTGTGACCAGGCCCAGCTCGGCTAGCCGGCGATAGGCCCGCGCGGCGGTCAGGTGGTTCACCCCCGCAATCTCGGCGAGCTCGCGAGTCGGCGGCAGCTTGTCGTCAGGCCCGAGCTCGCCGTCGGCGATCGCTCCGGCGAAGGCGTCGACGATCTGGCTCGTGAGCGACACGGAGCCATCGCGCTTGATGTCCGACAATCTATCTTTGTACGACATTGACAATCCCATGGCGATGCGTACTCTCCGGCAGGACGATGGATTGTACGACAACATGAAGCCTGTGTGTGAGTGAATTGCCGCGACACCAGCAAACAGTTTTTGGTAGTGTTTCGGGCACGAGTTCACGTTCAGCCCACCGCACGCGTTCAAGGAGTGGAGATGTCAGACAATCGCGATAACCAGACGGAATTGGGCCTCGACGCGGTGACGATTCGCCGCGCCGGAACTGACGACGAGACGGCGCTCAGGCGACTGGCTGACCTCGACTCAACGCGCGTGCCGGATGGCCCGGTCCTCATGGCCGAAATCGGCGACCAGCCCGTTGCCGCGATCTCGGTCGTCTCCGGACAGTCTTTCGCCGACCCCTTCGTTCCCACCCTGGAGCTGCGGCGTCTGCTCGAGTTGCGGGCGTCGCAGCTCCACCTCTCTACCGACGAGCCGCAGCGCCGCGGGGCGAGAACGCCCGACTACAGCGCTTGGCGCACGACGGGCCGGCGACTGGCGCTGGCCTCGTCGAGCCGGCGCACCGGCGTCGTATAGGGCGCGCCCTTCGCGATCTCGGGATCGCGCTCGGCCTCCGAAACGATCTCCTCGAGCGCACCGGCGAGCGCATCGAGGCCCTCCTTGGTCTCGGTCTCGGTGGGCTCGACCATGAGCGCCTCGTCGACGAGCAGCGGGAAATAGATCGTCGGCGGGTGAAAGCCGAAATCGAGGAGGCGCTTGGCGACGTCCAGCGTCTTCACTCCAAGCTCCCGCTTGGCCGGCGCACCCGAGAGGACGAACTCGTGCATGCAGGTGCGGGTGAAGGCGAGCGGCAGGTACTTGCCGGTCCTGCCCTCCTTGAGCCTCGCGAGGAGGTAGTTGGCGTTCAGCACCGCCGTCTCCGAGGCCTCGGTCAGGCCGTCGCCGCCAAGGCTGCGCATGTAGGCGTAGGAGCGGACGAAGACGCCGAAGTTGCCGGCGAAGCCGCGCAGGCGGCCGATCGACTTGGGCTGGTCGTAGTCGAAGTCGAAGGCCGGTGCGGCGCCGTTGCCGTCGCCCGAGCGAACGATCCGGGGCACCGGCAGGTACGGCTCGATCCGGTCGGAGACGGCGATCGGGCCGGCTCCAGGACCGCCCCCGCCGTGCGGCTGCGAGAACGACTTGTGGAGGTTCACGTGGACGATGTCGAACCCCATGTCCCCCGGCCGGCTGCGGCCCATGATCGCGTTCAGGTTCGCGCCGTCGTAGTAGAGCGTCGCGCCGCTGCCGTGGACCAGTTCCGCGATCTCACTGATGTTCTCGTCGAACACGCCGAGAGTGTTCGGGTTCGTGAGCATGAGACAGGCAACGTCGTCACCGATCTTTGAGCGCAGATCGTCGACGTCGACGCCCCCGCGGTCGTCGGTTGCGACCTTCACGACGTCGTAGCCGGCCATCGTGACCGAGGCCGGGTTGGTTCCGTGCGAGGTATCGGGCGTCAAGACTCGGTGGCGCTCCTGGCCGCGGTCGGCGTGATACGCCCGCGTGAGAAGCAACCCGGCCAGCTCGCCATGGGATCCCGCCGAGGGCTGAAGGCTCACATGCGGCAGGCCGCAGATCTCCGCGAGCGTCCGCTCCAAGCGCCACATCAGCTCGAGCGCGCCCTGCGCTCGCTTGGGCGACTGCGCCGGATGAAGCCGGGCATGACCCGGCAGCGCGGCGACCTTCTCGTTGAGGCGGGGGTTGTGCTTCATCGTGCACGAGCCCAGCGGATACGGGCCGGTGTCGAGGTCGAAGTTGCGCCGCGACAGGCGGTTGTAGTGGCGCACGATCTCCGGCTCGGAGACCTCGGGCAGCTCGGGCCCCTCCTTGCGGCGAAGGTTCTGCGGGATCAGCTCGTCGAGCGGGCGCTCTGGGACGTCGCAGGCCGGGACCGTCCCGGCGCGACGGCCGTGGGGGGATCGGCGTTGGCAGGCGGCAGCGAAGGAGTCGCGACGGGCGGTGTCATCGACCCTCCCGCGCCGCTTGTGGCCGGTTTGTATCGGTATGCGACCCAAAGTGGCCACAAGCGCTTGTCATTGGGCGGATCACGCGGGAACCTCCTCACGTGCGGGCTCGCCCCTACCTGCCCTCACCGCTCGGGCAAGCGACTCGGCCAGAAGGTCGATGTCACGCTTGGAGCGCCGCTCCGTAATGGCGACTAGCAGCCCGTTCTCGTACTCGGGGTACTCGCGAGCGAGCGGGTAGCCGGCGGCGATCCCGTCCGCGGCGACTCGGTCGAGCACGGCCTCCACGGGCGCGTCGAGTCGAACCGCGAACTCCCGGACCACCGGGGCCTCGTGAAGCAGCTCGACGCCCTCGATCGCCGCCAGCCGCTCGCGCGCATACGCGGTGCGCTGCGCCATCAGCTCGCCGATCTCGACGATTCCCTGCTTGCCGAGCCAGGCCAGGTAGATCACGCCCCCCAGGGCGTTCAGCGCCTGAGAGGTGCAGATGTTGTGAGTGGCCTTCTCGCGGCGGATGTGCTGCTCGCGAGTCTGAAGCGCGAGGACGAAGCCGCGCCGGCCGTCGACGTCGGTGGTCTCGCCTGCGATCCGGCCCGGCATGCGGCGCAGGTGCTCCTCCGTGGAGGCGAAGAAACCGAACGACGGACCGCCGAAGTCGAGCCTGCCCCCGAGCGACTGCCCCTCGCCGAGGGCGATGTCGATTCCGCACTCGCCAGGGGACCGCAGGAGGCCGAGGGTGAGCGGGTCCACCGCGGCGATCGCCAGTGCCCCCGCCTCCTTCGCGGACGCGGCCAGCGCCGCCAGGTCCTCGACGGCGCCCAGGAAGTTCGGGTTCTGAAGAAAGACCGCGGCGGTGTCGCCGTCGACCGCCGCCCCTAGCTCACCGGCATCGGTGACGCCCCTGTCGAGCCCCACTTCCACGACCTCGGCGCCGAACCCTCGCGCGTAGGTCTCGAGCGTCTGGCGGCTGTGCGGATGAAGCCCGCGCGAGACGACGAGCTTGCGCCGGCCCTTCGTCGCCCCGATCGCCAGGTAGGCGGCGGATGCCACCGAGGAGGGGCCCTCATACAGAGAGGCGTTCGCCACCGGCAGACCCGTCAGCTCGGAGAGCGCGGTCTGGAACTCGAACATCACCTGGAGGCCGCCCTGCGAGACCTCCGGCTGGTAGGGCGTGTACGGCGTCAGGAACTCGGAGCGCTGGGTGATGGCATCCA
>VAYL01000013.1:4844-5952 GCA_005884305.1 Actinomycetota bacterium | reverse complement strand
GGCGTAGAAGCCCCTGTCGATCTCCGCGATCAGCTCATCGGGCTTCGCGTCGCCCGGGGCGATGTAGGTGTTGGTCATCCGCGGGATCGGGAGGTGGCGGAAGCTCTCCCGCCGGCCGTTGCCGGTTGAGTCGACGCCGTCCTTGCGGGCGCGGATCAGGTCGTAGAGGTACGAGGTGATCCTCCCCTCGTGGATCACGGCCGTGGCCTGCGTGGGCGTGCCCTCGTCGTCGATCCCGTCGGTCCCCCACTCCCCGGGCAGGCGCCCGTCGTCGTAGGCGTCGAGGTGGGTGGCGGCGACCTGCTCGCCAAGTTTGCCGATGTAGACCGAGGCGCCCTTCTGGATGTGATCGGCCTCCAGGCCGTGTCCGGTCATCTCGTGGAAGAGGACGCCCCCGAAGCCGCCGCCGACAACCACCGGCATCGCGCCCGCCGGCGCGGGGTCAGCGTCCAGCAGCGTGAGGGCGACGCCCGCCGCGCGACTGGCCGTGCGGTCCGCCGCGCCGTTCTCCACCAGCTCGTACCCGCGGTGACCGCCCAGCGTCTCGAATCCCGTCTCGACCCGGTCCTCGCGGCGCGCCACCACCTGAACCCCGAGCCGGACGCGCGTCCGCTCGTCGCTCGCAAAGCGCCCGTCGGAGTTCGCGATGGTCACGAGCCGCCGGCCTTCGGCGTAGCTCGCCATCACCTGGGCGATCTCGTCGCCCGCGGATCGCGCCGTCTCGTCGCAGGCGCGAAGCAGCGAAGCCTTGCGCTCGGCGGGCACATCGGACGGCGGCGTCGCGATCTCCTGCGGGCGCGCGGCCTGAACCGATTCGAGCGCCTGGGGTTCGGTGCGCTCGCCGCGCGCCGCCGCGGCCACGGCGTCCGCCGCGCGCTCGAGGTCCTTCTCCCCCAGCCCGTCGACGTGGGCGAAGTAGGTGGTCTCGCCGTCGATCACCCTCACGCCCGCGCCGCGCTCGGCGCCTCGCTGCACCCGCTCGATGCGCGACTCGTCCACCGCCAGCCCGAACCCGGCCCGGTCCTCGCAGAAGACCTCCGCGAAGTCGCCGCCGTTCCGCAGGGCGCGCTCGGTCACGCGCGCCGCCAGGTCGGCGTCTATGAGCGTC
>VAYL01000013.1:1507-4762 GCA_005884305.1 Actinomycetota bacterium | reverse complement strand
AGGCGACCACGCGCCCGCCTCTGTAGTGCACGCGCGCGAACGGTTTGCGAGTGATGCGCCGGCGGCGCATATAGGCGGCCGCCTCCTCCGCGTATCCCGAGACGCGGCCCAGGATGGTGCGCTGGGGCTTCGGGACCATTCAGCCCACCTCCCGCGCCAGGTCCCGCAGCACCGCTCGCATGTCGAAGATCATGAGCGAGGCGAGCGTGAAGCGCTCGGTGACCGCGACCATCGCGAGGTCTCCCTCCCGCACCGCGAACGCCTCTCCGTCCTCCGTTGCGACGTGGAGGTGGCTCGCCGGCTCGTCACCCGCCTCGTCGGCCGCCGCGAGCAGATCCGCGCCGGCTGCGCCCCAGCGGTCCGGGTCGCCGGTCGCGGCCAGAACCCGGCCATCCGGGCCGAGCAGCGCGCAGCCCCGCAGGTCCGCCGACATCTCGCGAAGCCGGCCGACCGCGGTCTCCGCAGCCTCCTCGGAGACCCGCTCGGCGTTCGCGCCAGTCACTCCGCCAAGATACCCGCGTGTCGCTTCAGCGAGCGTCCTGGCTCACGGTTGTCATCGTCTGCGCGATCGCCGCGCTGATCCTCGCCCTGAACGGGTATGTCGGATACCCGATCGTGGTCGGCGCGGTGGGGCTGTCGGCGGCCGTGAACCTGCTCTGAGGCTCGATCATCCGGCCCGGTAGGGCTGAGCCTCAGGGGCCTCCGGCGGATGAGCCGCGCCCTCGGGCTCCACGTGGATCAGGACGTCGGAGTCGGGGATCTCCGTCTCGATCGCGTCGCGAAGCTTGTGGGCGAGCGCGTGGGCGTCCTCGAGCGTCGTCCCGTCGCGGAACTGGACGTGCATGTCGATGTAGCGGCGGGTGCCGGCGCGGCGGGCGCGGAGCTTGTGGTAGCCGACCATCTCCTCCGGGCGCGCCCGGGCGATGGCATCCTCGATGCGGTCAAGCTCCTCGGGCGGAGGGGCCTCGTCCAGCAGTACCCGCGACGAGCGGGTGAGGATTCGGAGTCCAGCGAAGACGATCGCGATCGCAACCGCCAGCGCGGCGATCGCGTCGAACGCGTCCACGCCGGTGACGGCCGCGAGCCCGAGGCCAACGAAGACGCCGACCGACGTGAGGGCATCGGTTCGCAGATGAGCCGCGTCCCCCTCCAGCGCCGCTGAGCGGAGGACCCGCGCGCGCCTGCTCAGGTACCCGCTCACGGCGAAGTTCGCGACCGCTGAGAAACCGATCACCGCTAGGCCGACGCCGAGGTGCTCGAGCTCCGCCCCCACCACCAGGCGCCGCGTGGCCTCGTAGATGATCACCGCGGCGCCGACCAGGATGAGCATCCCCTCGATCGCCGCGGCGAGGTTCTCTGCCTTCTCATGCCCGTACTGGTGCTCGCGATCAGGCGGCTCGTCCGCCTGGCGCACTGCGACGAGCGCGATCACCGACGCGACGAGGTCGATCCCGGAGTGCGCCGCCTCGGTCAGCAAGGCGATCGACCCGGTGATCGCGCCGGCCGCGATCTTCAGCGCGATCAGGGCGGAGTTCGAAGCCACGCTCAGCGTCGCGGCACCCGACTTCGTCCCCCTCGCCATCGCTACCGAAGCTCCTCGGCGAGCTTTCGCGCCGCCCGCCCGCGATGGCTGATCGCGTGCTTTTCGGCCGGATCGAGCTCGGCCATCGTGCGGTTGTCCTCCGGGCCCGTGTCGACCGGGATGAACGCCGGGTCGTAGCCGAAGCCTCCAGAGCCCCGCGGATTCTCGGCGAGCGTTCCCTCGCAGCGGCCCTCGACCAGCGTCTCGCTTCCGGCCTCGTCGACGTAGGCGAGGGCGGCGACATAGGCGACGGAGCGATCCTCCGTTTCGGCCAGCTCGCTGAGGAGCAGATCGAGGTTCTCCTCGTCGGTCGCGTCCGGCCCGGCGAAGCGAGCCGAGCGCGGGCCAGGGCGCCCGCCGAGGGCCTTGGCCTCGATCCCCGAGTCGTCGGCGATCGCCGGCAACCCGGTGGCCTCATGGGCCGTGCGCGCCTTGTCGAGCGCGTTCTCCGCGAACGTCTCGGCGTCCTCGGGCGGGAGCTCGACCTCGTCGGGCAAGGGAACCAGCTCGAGCCCGTCGAGGATCTCGCCCAGCTCACGCAGCTTGTGCTCGTTGCGCGTGGCCACGACGACCCGCCGCGCCGGCATCAGCCCGATGCCGATGCCGCTGCCGTTACCGCGGCCTCCTGCGAGTCCCGGAGCAGCGCGATCGCCGGCTCGGCGAGCGCCAGCAGATCGTCGAGCGACGCCCGGGACACCGGCATCCGCTCTGCAGTCGCCTGCACCTCGACCAGGCCACCGTCCCCGCTCATCACGACGTTTGCGTCGACCTCGGCGCGCGAGTCCTCGGAGTAGTCCAGATCCAGCAGGGCCTCGCCGTCGACGACGCCGCAGCTCACCGCGGCGATCGACCCCGTCAGCGGGATCCGGTCGAGGTCACCCGCCTCGACCAGGGCCTCGAGCGCCGCTCGCAATGCGACGTATCCGCCGGTGATGGAGGCGCAGCGGGTACCGCCGTCGGCCTGTAGCACGTCGCAGTCCACGTACACACTTCGCTCGCCCAGGGCCTCGCGATCGACGATCGCGCGAAGGGAACGCCCGATAAGCCGCTGGATCTCAACGGCGCGCCCGTCCGGCCGCCCGCGCTTGATGTCCCGCTCCTTGCGCTGCCCGGTCGAGGCGGGAAGCATCGCGTACTCCGCGGTGACCCAGCCCCGCCCGGAGCCCTCCATCCACCGGGGGACCGCGGTCGTCACCGACGCGGTGCAGATGATCCTGGTCTCACCCTGCGCGTATAGCGCCGAGCCGTCGGCCGTCCGGACGAACCCGGGATCGATCGTCACCGGCCGAAGATCGGCCGGACCCCGGTCATAGCTGCGAGCAGCAGGCACGGAGCCAGTCTGCCAAAGGGCGGCACGGCGAGTGCTCGATGTCACTGTCGATTTCGAGCCTTTCCGTTCGTCTTAGGGGTGAAGGACGAGTTGCTAAATAGAAGGAGCCCTCGGAATGAAGACGACACAGCAATACCTGGAGCGTCGGTGGACCGCCCTCATCCTTCTGTGCGTGGCGCAGTTCGTAGTGGTGCTGGACGCGTCGATCGTGAACGTCGCGCTGCCCAGCATCGGCAAGGGGCTCGACTTCTCCGACCAGAACCTTCCCTGGGTCGTAAATGCCTACGTGATCGCGTTCGGCGGCTTCCTGCTGCTCGGGGGCCGCGCCGCCGACCTGCTCGGC
>VAYL01000013.1:0-1482 GCA_005884305.1 Actinomycetota bacterium | reverse complement strand
TGGCTTCCCTCGCCGCCGGGTTCGCAGCCACCCAGGGGCAATTGATCGCCGCCCGGGCAGCGCAGGGCCTGGGTGCGGCGATCATCTCGCCCTCGGCGCTCTCCATCGTGACCGGGATGTTCCAGGACGGGGCTGAGCGCAACAAGGCCCTCGGCGCGTGGGGTGCGGTCGCGGGCTCGGCCGGGGCGGTCGGCGTGCTCCTCGGCGGGATTCTTACCCAGGGTCTCGGGTGGGAGTGGGTGCTTTGGGTCAACGTCCCGGTGGCGCTGATCGCGCTTGCGTTCACGCCCGGACTGATCCCCGAGAGCCGGTCGGAATCCGCGACGCTGCACTTCGACGCCGCCGGTGCGGCCAGCGTCACCGCCGGCCTGTCGGTGCTCGCCTACGCGCTTCTCGACGCGAGCAGCGCCGGCTGGGGCTCCGCCAAGATCATCGGCCTGCTTGCGCTATCCGCGGTCCTGATCGCGACGTTCGTTGCCATCGAGCTTCGCTCGACCGCACCACTGGTTCCGTTCCGCATCTTCCGGCTCAGGACCCTGACCGGCGCCAACGTCGTCGGGATCCTGCTCGGAGCCTCGCTGTTCTCGATGTTCTTCTTCATCTCGCTGTACATGCAGCAGGTGCTTGGATACAGCGCGATCCACGCCGGGCTCTCCTACCTGCCGCTGGCGGTGACCATCATCGTGGCGGCCGGTCTGGGCGGACAGCTCGTGACCCGATTCGGCTTCAAGGCGGTTCTCGCCACCGGCATGGCGTTCGTGGCGCTGGGCCTGGCCTGGTTCAGCCAGGTGTCCGTGGGCGGTGGCTTCACCACCGACATCCTCGGACCGTCGCTGCTCGCGGCCATCGGTCTCGGATTCGGGTTCGTCACCTCGACGATCGCTGCGGTCTCCGGGGTCGACCAGCGGGAGCAGGGGCTGGCGAGCGGCCTGATCAACACCTCGCAGCAGATCGGCGGCGCGCTTGGCCTCGCGGTCCTATCGACGATCGCCACCTCGAGAACCGACCACGTCCTGGCGAGCGGGACGTCGAGCCTGCCCAACGCCCTCACCGAGGGATTCCAGAGCGCGTTCCTTGGCGGTGCGGTGATGGCGGCCCTCGGCCTGGCCGCCACGCTCGTTCTGATCCGAACGCGAGACAGCCGGGCGCACCTCGAGATGGCCCGATCCGAAGCGGCTGCCGAGGCGAACGCCTAGATCAGCTAGATGAGGACTCGCCGCCCGCCTCGGTCTTCTCGCCGCTGGGGTGCAGTCCGTACCACTTGGCGCCGAACTGATCGACGCCGTTGCCGTAAGCGTCCTCGCTGTCCTCGTCCTTCACGTACGTGTAGAGCGGATGTCCGTCGAAGACGACCTGCGTGGTTCCGTCGAGGACCTACCCGAGCTTCGGGTTCTCGGCGACGTCAATGGTCGCCGCGCAGCCTGAGGATCCCGTTCGCGGTCTCGGCCGCCTTCGGCGGTCGTCGAGCTGCTGCTGCTTCCG
>VAYL01000012.1:6084-9171 GCA_005884305.1 Actinomycetota bacterium | reverse complement strand
ACCGAGACGAGGCGTGAGCGTGGCGCGTAGCGGTCGCCCGGGCGCCTGATCGCCGCCACGAGCTGCTCGGGCGTGAAGATGCCGCCCTCTCCGTCCAGCGTGCGGATCATCGCCCCGGCCACTTGCGCGGGGCCGCCCGCCTCGTAGTTGACGGGATGGGAGGTGCGGTCGAGGATCACCTCGTCGCCACCAGGGCGGACGTGGAGGCGCAGCGCGATCTCGTTGCACATCGTGCCGCTCGGCAGGAACAGGCCGGCCTCGTGCCCGAGGAGCTCCGCGACCCGTTCCTGCAGCCTGCGCGTCGTCGGGTCGAGGCCGCGCTGCTCATCCCCGACCTCGGCTGCCGCGATCGCGGCACGCATCCCCTCGGTCGGGCGAGTTTGGGTGTCGCTGTAGAGGTTGAGCGGCCGCAGGCGGCGCAGCTTATTGCTGGATCCCGCGCTAACCGAACGTGAACGCGTATCCCTGGATGCCCTGCTCGGGACGGAGCGTCAGCACGTGGGATTCGGGGTGCGCTAGGTCCACCAACCGGTACAGGCGCTGGTTGGAGATCGTGGCGACGCCGTTGTGCACGTCGGGTCCGGCGAGCGAGTTTGGAATCGGCTTGCCGTCGAGGAGCACCTGCATCCTGCGCGGCTTCCCGGGAGAACCGAGGACCAGGTATACGTCCTGCGCCGTGAAGCTGAGCTCGAGGCTCGCGCCCTCCCCGGCGGTCGCCGAGTCGCGCGCGATGGTCCAGCCTCCCCCGTAGGCAAGCTGATCACCGGCGAGCTGGGAAGCCGGGATCTCGTCGAACCGCTGGGTCCCCGGGAGGATCGGCCCGTTGGCGAAGCGCTCCGCTCGGGCGGCGCCGAGATAGCTCTCGGGTGTTGCGTGCGCATCCGGGCGCTGCCCCTGAGCGTGAGCGGGTGCACCGAGCTTCTGGTGGCCGGCCTCGGCGAGCAGGCTGCGGATTCCCGCCTCGGTCTCCGAGTAGTCCCCCTCGCCGAAGTGGACGAGCCGGACGCGGCCCTTCGAATCGATCAGATAATCCGCCGGCCAGTACTGGTTGTGGTACGCGGACCAGGTCGTCGCGTCGTTGTCCTGCACGACCGGGTACGTGATGCCGAAGTCGCCGATGGCGCGGTCGACGTTGGAGGCCTCGCGCTCGAACGGGAACTCGGGCGTGTGCACCCCGACGATGTCGAAGCCGTCGCGGTGGTACTTGCGATACCAGGCCTCCAGGTACGGCAGGGTGCGGATGCAGTTGATGCAGGTGTAGGTCCAGAAGTCCACGAGGACGACGTGGCCGCGGAGGGCGCCGATGCTGAGCGGCTTGTCGCCGGGTGTGTTGAACCACTGCTGCGTGCCCTGGAAATCCGGCGCGCTGAAGTAGACCGGGAGCCGCTTGCCGGCGGCCGCCTGTGCAGCGCCCCCCTCGTGGCTCGCGGGACCGCCACCGCGCAGGGCGCCGATGTCGCTCGAGATCGCGGAGCTCGACTCGATCCGGCTCGTGGGATCGACCAGCGCCTGCGGGAGGTGCCTCGCGATGGTGTTCTCGAAGCGGATGTCGAGGTTGGCGATCATCACGACCGCCACCGCGATCATGACCGCGCCCATCGCTACCTGGATGCGACTCCGCAGCGCCCCCAGGCGATCCGTGATGTGCCGGCCGCCAAGCATGAGCACGTAGAGCACGATCGCGGAACCGATCGAGTATGCGAGTGCGACGGCCAGCTTGCCGACGGTGAAGCTCTGGGCTGCCGAGACGGTGATGACCCCGGCGAGAATCGGCCCGGCGCACGGCGCATAGACGAGGCCCAAGCTCGCCCCGAGCACCATGCCGGAACCGAAGCCGTCGCCCTTCGCGCGCCCCGGCTTCGGCACCACGCGGGAGATCCAGGCCTCGACTCGCTCGGCCAGTGGCGGCACGCACAGCACCACACCGAAGGCGAGCAGCGTCGCGATCGCGATGTCGCGCGTCAGGTCGTTCGGCAGGCCGAGCGCATCGATGACGTAGACCAGCGCGACCGTCGCGAAGGTAAACGAGAGCGCCAGCCCGAGCGCCACGCCGAGCGGCCGCCGTCGCCCTCCGGTGACGCCGGCCGAGAGCACCGCGGGGAGAACCGGCAACACGCATGGCGAGAGCGCGGTGCCTGCACCCGCCAATAACGCGAACAAAACGAGAAGTGCCACCGAATGAAGAGGGTCAGCGAATGACGTTAACCGCGGCTAAGTCAAGCGGCCGGCGAAGGCGTTACACCGCGGGATCAACTCTCCTGATCCCGCCGGGCGCGGAACAGACGGACCCTTCCCTCGATGCCCTTCAGCCGCCGCTCGCCCGCGAACGACCAGCGAAAGCCGTTCTCGGCCGCGTCGCGCACGTCCTCGCTCGTCAGCACGCTCCCCGGGTAGGCGATCGCCGTGATGCGGCTCGCGAGATTGACCGGGCGCCCGTACCAGTCGCCGGCGCGCGCCAGGGCCGGCCCGCATGCGAGACCCGCTCGGAGCGGGGGAAAGCCCTCGCCTTCCTCCTCCGACCGCGCGACAAGATTTAGTGCCGCATCGAGGACGGCGTCGGCATCGCTGGAGACGAGCATCGCCGCGTCGCCGATCATCTTTACCAGGCGCACGGGGGGATCGGCCACCTCGCTCGCGAGCTCGCCCAGCCTGCCGGTGAGCGTCCCGAGCTCCTCGGGCGGGAGCTCCTCGCCGAGCTTGGTGAAGCCCACCATGTCCGCGAAGCACGCGGTCACGTCCTGCGCTCCGGGCAGCCGTCCAGACCTGATCTCCGCCCGGCCGATCACGTCCGTTCGCACCTGCTCGCGCAGGTGCAGGTTCAGGACGTACTCGAGCACCGGGCCCATCATCGGGGCCAGCTCGCGGGCGCCCGCTGCCAACCGGCGAGCGACCTCGAGCTCGTTTTGGCCCTCCGCGAGGGTGGATTCCGCAAAGAGGGCCCGACTCGCCGCGGCCACCTGCGCCATGGCGAGCCCCATGACCCGTGAGACCTCCAGGATGCCCTCGTCCGGCAGGCCCGCCTCGCGCAGTGCGGCGATGCGTTTCGCGGTCTCAACGTCGTCGTCCGTGAACGCGGGCTCGTCGGCC
>VAYL01000012.1:4734-6002 GCA_005884305.1 Actinomycetota bacterium | reverse complement strand
CGGCCCCCATCGCCCTCCAGCACGCGCTCCACAGGCAGGAGCGCGAGCCGGTCGTCCTCAACGGCACGACGGAGGTCCTCGAGCGAGACGCCGTCAGCGGCCAGCTCCTCGAGGAGCTCTTTGCGAGCCTCGCGCGCCTTGCCGCGGGTCCCCTTGAGCAGCCCCTCGGCCTCGAAGTCGATCGCCACGGCGCGATTCTTCCAGGGTGAGACGGCCTCCGACCTAGAATGCCCCTATGGCGGACGACGGTCTCGAACTGCCGATCTTCGAGCTCCCGGTCGTGATCCTGCCGGGCGAGCTTCTCCCGCTCCACATCTTCGAGGAGCGCTACCAGCGGATGATCGGCCACTGCCTCGACGCGGCGGAGCCCTTCGGCATCGTCTTTCGCGACGACGACGGGACCGCGCATCGCATTGGCTGCACCGCTCGCGTCACCGAGGTGCTCGAGCGTTTCGACGACGGCCGGATGAACATCGTCGTCACGGGCGAGCAGCCGTTCCGCGTGCTGGAGCGATTCGAGGGCGCCGACTACCCCGAGGGCGAGATCGAGCCGGACGCCGAGGCGGCCGACTCCACCCGGTCGGCCTTCGCGGAGCTCGTGCGCCGGGTCTCCGGAGAGGCCCCCGACGCGACCGAGCTCGAGGCCGAGGACTCCTACGGGATCGCCGCGCGGGTCGAGCTGCCCGCCGAGACGAAGCAGATCCTGCTCGAGCTTCGCTCCGAGCCCGAGAGGATGAGGACGCTGGGCGAGGCGCTTCGGGCGCTGGTGGCCACGGTCGCCCGTTCGCGCGAGATCGCCGAGCGGGCGAAGATGAACGGCAAGGTGATCGTCAGCTAGCGCGCCGTGCCCGGTGTCTCAGGCGGCGGGCTTGACCACGACGACGTCCTGGCCGGCAGCGGCCGGCTGGTGTCCCGCCCACCGGCCGTAGTGAATCGGACCGTCGAGCGCGAGCCCGGCCGCCTCCATGAGCGACAGCGCATCCTCCTCGCGGTATGCAACAGCGGCCTCGGGCTTGCCCGGGATGTCGTAGCGGTAGCCCTCGCCCTCGTGGGCGAACTTGCGCTTCGTGCGTCCCGCCTCGATCGCCGCCCTCGATGCCGGATTGAGGAGGAAGAAGGTCATCAGCGAGCGGCCCGTCGGCTTTAGGACCCGCCGGATCTCGTCCATGTAGTGCCGGACCTCGGGCGGGAGCATGTGGGTGAAGACCGACGTGAGGAACACGAGGTCGAAGCTCTCGTCGCCGTATGGAAAGGCAAATGACTCCGGG
>VAYL01000012.1:0-4725 GCA_005884305.1 Actinomycetota bacterium | reverse complement strand
GACGTGCTGGAATCGGAAGTTCGGGTGACTCGACGTGATCTCCTCGACGCAGGTATCGATGGCCTCCTGCATCACGTCGAAGCCGTCGTAGCTGCCCGCCGCGCTCAGGTAGTCGGTGAGGGGCTTGGCCATACGTCCCGTTCCGCAGCCGGGTTCCAGCACCGCCTCGTCGGGCTGCAGGCCGCCGAGGTCCTTGAACAGCTCGAGGTAGCGCTTCCCGGCCTGCCGGTAGACGGTGCCCGGCAATGTCTTTGGCCTTCCCGGCACGCGCGAACGCACGTCCCGCCGTCCCCTGAGCAAGCGCATCGCGCGATTCTAGAGGTTCGCTTCGCTACTCCCGGGCGCGGCGTTCACGTGGCCCCGGCGCCCGCCAGCACCTCCTCGGACGTCGCGATTTGCACCCCCGCCTCACGCATGTCGGCGAAGGCGCGCTCCGAATCGCCGGGGGTCACCTCCACCGCCCGCACCGCGTCCTCGACCACGATGACGTCAAAACCCTCGCGGCAGGCGTCGATCGCCGAGGCACGGACGCAGTAGTCGGTGGCCAGCCCGCAGACGTACACCTCGTCCACCCCGTTGTCATGAAGGATCTGGGCGAGGTCGGATTTCTCGAAGCCCGAATAGCCCTCGTCGTCCCGGCCCTTGCCCACGTCCACCACGGCGTCCACCTCGACGTCCTTCATCGCGGGATGGAAGTCCGCGCCGTGGGTCCCCTGGACGCAGTGGACCGGCCACGGGCCGCCTTGCGTATCGAACGAAGCGTGATCCGGCGGATGCCAATCGCGCGTAGCGGCGATGAAGTCGAAGTGGTGCGAGAGTCGGCTCACAGGACCGGCGATCTCATCACCCTCGGGCACTGCGAGCGCACCCCCCGCGGTGAAGTCGTTCTGGAAGTCGATGATGAGGAGCGCCTGTGCCATCGAATGCCCTGTTGGGTCCGTTCCGGCGATGGTACTCCGGGTCTACGCGTACGCCACCGCACCGCCCCTGCGGGGATCGCCGCCGCCGGTGAGCCGTCCGGTGACCGGGTCGCGGGCAACCCCATGGACACCGCCGAAGAAGAGATTTCGCTCGTGCCAGTGGACGAGCTGGAAGCCGCGCGCCGCGAGCGTGTCCAGCCCCCGCTCGTCGACGCCGGGCTCGGCCTGCACCGCTCCAGCCTCGTAGTGTACGCGCGGGGCCGTCACGGCCTCCTGGGCGTCCATGCCGTCGGCGATCACGCGGATGATCGTCTGCAGGACCGCTGATCGGATCCGGTTCGAGCCACCGCTCCCGAGCCCCATCTCCAGCTGGCCGTTCCGCAGCACGACCGTCGGAGACATCATCGAGGTGACCCTGCGACCGGCCGGCGTCATATGGAACCCCAGCGGATTCAGGTCCTCCTCTCCCAGCATGTTGTTGACGTGAATTCCGGTGCCCGGGACGATCACGCCGGAGCCTGTGCCGTTCGAGCATGTCACCGACGCGCAGCGCCCGTTCCCGTCGACGGCCGTGATGTGCGTGGTCGAGCCGAGCCGGTCGCCCGAACCTGAGTGTCCGGCCTCGGGCGGGCGCGTCCCGGCCCTAACCCGGTCGGCGGCGCCATCGAGCCGTTCCTGAGTGAGGAACTGGCGGGCGAAGCCCTCCTCGTAGAGACCGTGAAAGAACGCCTCCGTGCGCGCAACCTGCGCCTCCTCCATCGCGGCGACGACGGTCGCGAGATTGGACGAGCCCGCCGCATCGAGCAGTGCCAGGGCGAACGCGATCAGCACGCCACCCGACGACGGCGGCGGATTTGTCAGCACATACCGCCCGGCGTAGCGGGCGCCCACCGGGTCACGGATCTGCGGCTCGTAGGCGGCGAGGTCGTCGGCGCCGAGGGTTCCGCCACGCTCGACAACCCACTCCGACACCCTGCGCGCGACCTCGCCGGTGTAGAACGGCTCCGACCCCTCAGCGCCGTAGCGCTCCAGCGCGTCGGCCAGCTCACCGAAGACGAAGCGCTCACCCTCGAGGAGGATGCGCCCCGCGGGCGCGTAGATCGCCGCGCCCTCCGGCTGATTGGTGAGGATCGGATCGAGGATCTTGAAGATGAACGCCTGCTGGGCGTTCACCTCGACGCCCTCGCGGGCGAGCCGAGCTGGCTCGCGTACGAGCTCGGCCAATGGCACAGAGCCGAAGCCGTCGAGAGCCCGCGCCAACCCGGCCGCCGTCCCGGGCACGCCGCACGACGCGGCCCCGACATTGAAGACTTGCGGCTGCTCAGGACTGAAGTAGACGGGGATCGGCAGGAGCTCGGAGCGACGCTCCCCTACGGTCCTGCCTGGAACCTCGACGAAGAAGTCCAACAGGACGTCCTCGCCTGTTGGGTCGTGTATGAGCATGAAGCCGCCTGCCCCCAGCCCGGTGAGCGGGCTCTCGGCGACGAATGAGGTGAGCACGGCCGCAACGGCGGCGTCGACCGCGTTGCCGCCCTCTCGCAGCACGCGCGCACCGGCCTCCGCAGTCAGCGGATGGCCCGCCGCCACAGCACCCCTTGCGCTCATGCGAGGGCGCTCCGGCTAACGACCGGGTACGAACTCTGGGACGTCGATGGACAGGTCGCGCGGCCGCGACTCGAAGCTCTTGGCGGTCCCGGCCCGGCGGTCGGCCGGGCGCCGGACGGCGGTTGTGGTCGTGCCGGCTGCCCTGAGCTCGGTGCCGCCCGAGCCGTCCTTGCGGCGGCCACGGCCGTCGAAGCGAGTGGCGATGACCGTCACCCAGACCTGGTCGGTGAGGGTCTCGTCGAGGCTGGCGCCGAAGATGATGTTGGCGTCCGGGTGAGCCGCCTCCTGGACGACCTGGGCGGCCTCGGAGACCTCCAGCAGCCCAAGGTCCGGCCCACCGGTGATCGACAGGAGGATCGAGCGGGCTCCGTCCACGGAAGTCTCGAGCAGCGGCGAGGAGACCGCGCGCTCGGCGGCCGCAACGCAGCGCGTCTCGCCGGTGCCCATGCCGATCCCCAGCAGGGCCTGGCCGGCATCGCGCATGGTGGTGCGCACGTCGGCGAAGTCGAGGTTGATCAGGCCGGGGAGGGTGATGAGCTCGGAGATCCCCTGGACACCCTGGCGCAGGACGTCGTCGGCGACCTGGAAGGCCTGGACCATGGTCGTCTGACGACGATCAGGGTGTCGACCTCGGCACTGAGCGCCTCGATCCCCTGCTCGGCCTGAGTGCTGCGGCGGGTCCCCTCGAAGCGGAAAGGCTTGGTGACGATTCCGACGGTCAGCGCGCCGACGTCGCGCGCGAGCCGCGCTATCACGGGCGCGGCGCCGGTTCCGGTGCCGCCGCCAACGCCCGCGGTGACGAACACCATGTCCGAGCCCTTCAGGAGCCGCTTGATCTTGTCCTGCTCCTCGAAGGCGGCCTGATAGCCGAGCTCAGGATTGGAGCCCGTGCCGAGTCCCCGCGCGACGCCGCTGCCGAGGTGGACCGTCACGTCCGCCGTCGACTGCTGAAGCGACTGAAGATCCGTGTTGATCGCCATGAACTCGACGCCGGGGATCTGGGCCTCGATCATGCGGTTGATTGCGTTGACGCCCGCGCCGCCCACGCCAACGACGCGGATGACCGGCAGGTGAGGCCGCGGCGGGCCGTGGTAGTCCGAGAGGCCGGGTTCCTCGCGCCCGTAGGCGGGACCCTCCACGTCGTGGTCCTCGGCGAAGATCCGGCTCAGGCGCTCCTTGGCGGGAGGCACGTCCGTCAGGTCGTCCACGCGGTAGGCGCGCACCCGCTCGGGGTCCGGCGGCTCAGGCTCGGGCTCTGGTTCGCGAGCAGGCGGCGGCTCGGGAGCCGCGGCGGGCGCCACGTCCCCGTCGTCTCGATCCAGGACGCGAGTCGCATCGTCGCTCGGTGGCTGCTCGGGCGCAGGCTGCTGCTGCGTCGGCGGCTCTTCCTGCTGCTCCTCCTCCCGGATCGTCGACCGGAAGAGATCGGCGAGCGGGCCCTCGCGCATGCTGGCCCGCTTACGACGCGCCATTCGTCAGGACCTCCTTGGCCAGGTCTCGGTAGTACTGAGCGGCGTTCCCCTGCGGATCGTACTTGAGGACACTCGAGCCGCGGACCGGGGCCTCGGCGAACTTGATCGCCTTGCGGATCCGCGACTTGAACACGAGCTCGCCGAAGTTCTCCTCGAGGATCTCCACCGCCTCCTTGGCGTGGATCGTCCGCGAGTCGAGCATCGTGGGGAGGATCCCTTCGATCCGCACCCGCGGGTTCAGGTTCTCGCGAATCATCTCGAGCGTGTTCTGAAGCTGGACGAGGCCCCTCATGGAGAGATATTCGCACTGGACGGGGACGATCACCTTGTCGGAGGCCGTCAGGGCATTGACGGTAAGCAGGCCGAGGCTCGGGGGCGTGTCGATGCAGACGAAGTCGTAGTCGTCGACCACGGCGGACAGCGCCTTCTCGAGCGACCGCTCGCGGCCGATCTGCATGCTCATGGCGATCTCCGCCCCGGCCAGGTCGATCGAGGCCACCGCGATGTCGATCTCGCGGCTCTGGATCACCTCGCGGATCGGGATGTGATCGACGAGCACGTCGTACATCGAGCGCTCGACCTTGTCCGGGTCGACTCCCTGGCTCATCGTCAGGTTGCCCTGCGGGTCGAGGTCCACGGCCAGGACGTCGTGACCGGACTCGGCGAAGGCGACGGCAAGGTTCAGGGTCGTCGTAGTCTTGGCGACGCCGCCCTTCTGGTTCGCGAAG
>VAYL01000011.1:5230-5693 GCA_005884305.1 Actinomycetota bacterium | reverse complement strand
ATGCTGTCGACGGAGCCGATCGGCTGGCCCGCAACAAGCACCTGGTTGCCGGAGACGAGCTGGCCACCGTTCTGGAACATCAGGTGGTAGGTGCGACCCGAGCTCGTGCCGAACAGAATCACGAGCACGAGCACGAGTCCGACGAGGAGTGCCCCGCCGGCCGCCGCCCGAGAGATCCAGGCTCGACGGCTCACGTTCGCAGGCTGGTCCTCAGGCGCCACCTGTGCGGGGCGAAGTGCCCCCTCCTCCTGTACTTGATGCTGCGAGCGTCCGGCTCATCCCGGCGGGAACATCCTTTCCTTCCCGGGCCGGAGCCGCCTGCCCCGGCACGAACGCGGTCTCTCCTCGGCGCATCCTACTTCTATTCATCACCGCTCAAGATCGACCTTTCGATGCAGGACCTGTAACGACCCGCCTGAACGCCGCTTGTGGAGCGGGATTACTCGCGCGGATCGCGGCCGGT
>VAYL01000011.1:4027-5103 GCA_005884305.1 Actinomycetota bacterium | reverse complement strand
CGGGCCCTCGCCGCCCGCCGTGCGCGCGGGCGCGATGACGAGCACGATCTCCCCCTTCACGTCCTCGCGGAACCGACGCGCGAGCTCGCCGAGGGTCGCGCGGGCCACCTCCTCGTGAAGCTTGGTGAGCTCGCGGCAGACCGCGGCCGGCCGATTGGGCGCCAGGGCCGCCAGCGCCGAGAGGGACTGCGGCAGGCGCCGGGGCGACTCGAACGCGACGACCGTCTCGCCGGACTGCAGCACGCGTTCCAGCTCCCCGGCGCGGCGGGGCAGGAATCCCTCGAAGCGCCACCGGTCCGCAGGCAGGCCGGAGGCGACCAGGGCGGTGATCACCGCCGACGGTCCCGGCAGCACCTCGATGTCCAGATCGCGCTCGATGCAGGCGCGAAGCAGCCGGTAGCCGGGATCAGAGATCACGGGCGTCCCGGCCTCGCTGATCAGGGCCACCTTGGCCCCGCGCTCGATCTGCTGGGCGAGCTGCACAGCGCGCTCGGCCTCGTTTCCCTCGTGGTAGGAGACGAGCCGGGGCTTCCGGATCTCGAGCCGGTCGAACAGAAGCCCCGCGCGGCGGGTGTCCTCGCAGGCGACCAGGTCGGACTCACCCAGAGCCTTGCGGACCCGTGGGGTCATGTCCTCGAGGTTGCCGATCGGGGTCGGGCACACGATGAGGCGCCCGGGCATCAGGCGACCTCCCGGTCGAGCTCGAGCGCCATCGTCGCCGCGCCGATCATGCCCGCGTCCGGACCTAGCTCCGCCCCCACCACCGGAGTCCTTTTCATCGGCGAGAGCGCGCGGTCTGCCATCTCGTCGCGCGCCGGATCCAGCAGTAGATCGCCGGCGCGGATCGCCCCACCCCCGATCACGATGACGTCCGGGTCAAAGGTGTTCGCAAAGCTCGATAGCGCGACGCCGAGTCGCCGCCCGATCTTCTCGAGCACGCCGACCGCGACGGGATCGCCATCGAGGGCGGCGTCGGTGACCTCCCTCCCGTCCAGGGTGACGCCCGCGGCCAGCGCCCGTCCCAGGTGAGAGTCGGGCGCGCCCTGGGCCGCGGTGAGGCCTTCGCGTGCGATAGC
>VAYL01000011.1:3320-4013 GCA_005884305.1 Actinomycetota bacterium | reverse complement strand
GCAGGGTGGACCGTCCGCCTCGATCACGACGTGCCCGAGCTCGGCGCCCGCGCCGGACGAGCCGCGGTAGACCTCGCCGCCGATGAGCAGGCCGCCGCCGATCCCGGTTCCGATCGTCAGCATCACCGCGTTCTCGGCGCCGCGGGCGGCCCCGAACCGATGCTCGGCGAGGATCGCGGCGTTCGCATCGTTGTCGAGCACGACCGGCAGGCCAACGCGCTCGCGCACGAGATCGCGGATCGGCACGCCGGCAAGCTCGAGGTTCACCGCCATCACGGCAACCCCGCGCTCCTGGTCGATCGTGCATGGGATGCCGAGCCCGATCGCGGCGGCTTCCGGCCTCGCCTGGCGCGCCGCGTCGAGCTCGCGAACGAGCGTCGCGATCAGCTCGTACTGCTCGAGCCCGATGCTCGGCGCGGTTGACCGATAGGTCACCTCGCGCCCCTCGTCGACGACTCCCACCGACATCTTCGTCCCCCCGAGGTCGACGCCGATTGCTTCGACCGTCACAAGGGGTGGGTGAGCGCGCGTCGTTGCCGGGAGGCCATGCGGCAGTATTGATAGCCGATGGCCGACGAGAGGCGGGGCGAGCCGGAGCGCCCGGATTACAAGGTCTACAGATCGCGCCCGGGGCTCTTCAGCCGGCTCCGCTCGGCCGACCTGTCGAAGCTGCGCGATCGGACGCGGCGAAAG
>VAYL01000011.1:0-3308 GCA_005884305.1 Actinomycetota bacterium | reverse complement strand
CGGCCGGAACGCCCGGCGGCCGCGAGACCGCTCTGGCGCCAGGTGTTGCGGTGGGTCGGAATCTTCGCGATCGGCTGGTTCGTACTGAGCGTCCTGCTCTTCGAGATCTCCTCCCAGATCCAGAAGGGAAAGCTCTCGAACATGGGCAGCACGCTGCACGGCAACCCATTCCTCGCGGCGAGCCCGCAGACGATCCTCGTCATCGGGACCGACATCCGCTCCGGCGAGTTCGCGGGCCCCGCGGAGGCCGAATCGAAGGGATGCCTCAAGGTCGTCGAGAGCGGAAAGCCGACGGGCGCCAGCTGCAAGCACGGCCCATACCGGTCGGACACCCTGATGCTCGTGCGAGCGGGCGGCGGCGACTTCCGCAAGCTCTCGATCCCCCGCGACACGCTGGCTCAGATCCCGGGCCATCCGGAGAACAAGATCAACTCGGCCTATGCGGTCGGCGGCGCGAAGCTGACGGTCCGCACGATCGAGAAGTTCCTCGGGATCAACATCGACCAGGTCGCGATCGTCGATTTCGACGGCTTCCGCCGGTTCATTGACACGATCGGCGGTGTGAAGGTAAATGTGCCAATCACCATCTGCTCGAGCATCTCGGAGGGGGCGTTCAAGCTCCAGCTATCGAAGGGCGAACACACCCTGAACGGATTCCAGGCGATCGCGCTCGCCCGCACCCGCGAGAACAACCTGGTCACGTCGGGCGGCCTCTGCCAGAACCCGCCGCCGATCACCGACGTCAACCGGGCCCAGTTCCAGCAGCTGATCCTCAACGGGATCAAAGACCGTCTCACCGATCCGTTCCGCGCTCCCTACAACCTGGTCAAGGGCCCCTTCATCGCGTGGGACGCACCGCAGGTGATGGTGTCGAGCATGGGCGCATGGACGATGCCGCAGCTCGTCTTCGCCGCGGCGATCGGCTTCAGCAACGGCAACGACGTCCTTACGCCGACGAGTACTACCGCGGCCGGCAACCTCATCATCCCGCCGTCGGAATGTGACCGGGCCGTGAAGAAGTTCCTCGGTTCGAGCCCGCCCCACAAGCCGGCCTGTTCGCCGCCGAGCTAACGACGGGGCGAAAAACGACGCATGTAGGACAGGCCCCGGCCCCGAGCTCGCTCGCGCAACATTGACGGGGTTAAGGGGGCTATAGGCCACCTAACCCCGTCAATGCGGGGAGAGGGGGAGCGTTTGCTAGTCGTCCTTGCCCGAGGACGCCTTCGCTGGCTTCTTGTCGCCGTCGGAGGACTTCGACTCCGACTTCGATTCGGAGCTGTCCTTGCCGTCGCTGGAGGCGCCGGCCTTCGACTTGCGGGCGTAGTCGGTCGTGTAGAAGCCCGAGCCCTTGAAGTGGACCGCCACCGGGCGGAAGACTCGTTCCACGGGCGCGCCGCAGACCTCGCACTCGGTCACCGGGTCGTCCGACATCGACTGGAAGACCTCGAACTGGTGACCGTTGGGACAGCGGTACTCGTAGATCGGCATTTGTGTTAGGCCGCCGCCGTAGGGCGGCGGCAGTGGCAGGTGTCGTTAGGGATTCGAGCGATTATGGCAGGGGGTCTCCCGGCTACTGGCACTCTCGATCCAGAGCGCCAGGGATCCGGCTAACTGTGGCGGACGAGCGTGACCCCGGTCGACTGCCAGACGACCCAGATCGCCAGATGGCGGCCCACTCTGATGGGTGCTGTCACAAGACGACGCATTGCTACCTCCTCGGATCTTGCATCGGCCATCGGCTGGAATGAGTTGAGTTCCGCTGCGTACGCACGACGCAGTAGCCTCGCCCTCGCACATGGCCGAGACCACCGAAACCACCGCTCCTGAGGTCACGCTCGACGAGATCGTCGCGCTGTGCAAGCGGCGCGGGTTCATCTTCCCGTCGTCGGAGATCTACGGCGGGATCGGCTCGACCTACGACTACGGCCACTACGGCGTCCTCCTTCGCAACAACGTGAAGAACGAGTGGTGGCGGGCGATGATCGGCGAGCGCGACGACATCGTGGCGCTCGACTCGGCGATCCTCCAGCACCCGAGGGTGTGGGAGGCGTCGGGCCACCTCGAGGGCTTCACGGACCCGATGGTCGACTGCCGCACGTGCGGCCTGCGCTTCCGGGCCGACAAGCTCGAGGACGCTCAGTGCGGGCGCAAGCCGTCAAAACACCCGGGCGAGTTCAGCGAGTGCGACCTCACCGAGGCGCGCGAGTTCAATCTGATGTTCGAAACCCACGTCGGCCCGGTGAAGGACACGGGTTCGATCACCTACCTGCGCCCGGAGACGGCGCAGGGGATCTTCGTCAACTTCAAGAACGTCCTTCAGTTCGCGCGCAAGAAGCCGCCGTTCGGGATCGCCCAGATCGGCAAGTCGTTTCGCAACGAGATCACGACCGGCAACTTCGTCTTCCGCACGCGCGAGTTCGAGCAGATGGAGATGGAGTACTTCGTGCCGCCGGACGAGGCCCCGAAGTGGCACGAGTACTGGATGGACGAGCGGATGCGCTGGTACACGGAGCTCGGGATCCGGCCGGACAAGGTGACGCTGCGCGCGCACGGCGCCGAGGAACTCTCGCACTACTCCACCGCCACCTCAGATATCGAGTACCTGTTCCCGATGGGCTGGTCGGAGCTCGAGGGGATCGCCAATCGCGGTGACTTCGACCTCACGCAGCACGCGCGGATGTCCGACGAGAAACTCGAGTACTTCGATCAGGACAAAGGCGAGGCGTACATCCCCTACGTGATCGAGCCCGCCGCGGGCGTCGATCGCGCCATGCTCGCCTTCATGGTCGACGCCTACGACACCGAGGAGGTCGAGGGACGGAAGCGCACCCTGCTCCGCCTGCATCCCCGCCTCGCGCCGGTGAAGGCGGCCGTGCTGCCGCTGGTCTCCAAGGACGGCATGCCCGAGCGCGCCCGCGAGATCTACGCCGACGTGCGCGCGCACGTGCCCGCCGAGTACGACGAGGGCGGGTCGATCGGCAAGCGCTACCGCCGTCAGGACGAGATCGGAACCCCCTGGGGGATCACCGTCGACGGGGAGACCATGGAGGACGGGACCGTCACGCTGCGCGATCGCGACAGCCTCGAGCAGGAGCGGGTCCCCGCTGAGGGGCCGGGCGAACGGCTGGCGGCGAAGCTCGCCAAGCCGTGGCGCACTCCGAAGCTCGGCTGATCGACCGCGGCCTTTGCACGTCGTTGTCGGATTTTCCGGGCTATATGCCGATAAATCCGACAATCGCGGGGGTTACGGAACCGATTGGACCTTTCTCAAAGCGTCACTTCGACACGCCGTCCCGATCCCACCGCTG
>VAYL01000137.1:14174-16713 GCA_005884305.1 Actinomycetota bacterium | reverse complement strand
GCGCGACGAGCAGCGCCACATCGGCTTCGGCGTCAAGACGCTGTCCGAGTGCTTCAAGGAGTCCGAGGAATGCAAGGCCGCCGTGGCCGAGATCCTGCGCGAGGTCATGCGCTACTCGATGGCCGTCTTCGTCCCGCCGGGATGGGACCTCGAGTACACGCGCTGCTACGGCTTCGAGCTCGAGGACATCTACGCCTTCGGGATGCGCTCCGTCGAGGCGAAGTGGAAGGCCGCCGGCTACCCGATCGACGAGATGCCGCCGGACGTCTACCCATTCGATATGTCCCTCCCACACGAGGAGCGGGCCAGGCGAGCGATCACGCTGATGCGCGCCGGCGCCGCCGGCGAGCCAGTGCCGAACCCGGACTCCTCGCCCGAGGTGCAGGAGCTCCTATTCGAGGTCATCGCCCGGTCGGCGCACAAGGACGCCGTGAACGGGAGGCCGGTCGTCATCCAGTGGCGCTTTGAGGACGCGGATCCCTGGTATCTGCGAATCGACAACGGCAACTCGCAGGCGGTCCACGGCGAGGCCCCGGATCCCGACGTGACGCTCGAGACCTCATGGCGCGACTGGATCGACATGTCGATCCGCGGCACGGATCCGCGCCGGGCGATGCTCCAGCGCAAGCTCCGGCCTCACGGGTCGCTGCGCACGCTGTGGCGGATGCAGCGGATCTTCCCCCGCGCTGGCACTTAGCCCCGTCCGGGGATCGACCGGCTTCGAGCTCAGATCACGCGGCGCGACAACGCGCCAATGAGCCCGATGCCGAGCACGACGCCGGTCAGGATCCAGAGGGCGGTGGCCGTTCCCACCCACGAGAGCAGGAAGATCACGAGCGTCAGCACGCCGATGACGACGAGCGGAAAGCCGATCGACACGGCCACGCCGACCTGCTTCACGGAACCGAATCCGCTTGCCCGGCTGGGTTTCCGACGCTTGCCTTCCACCAATGCCTCCCTGTTCGCCAGATTAGACCGGTCGAGCCCAGAGAGCGCCGGTCGAAGCTACTCGGCGACGAGCAGATACCGCAGTATTCCGCGCTCGAGCTCGAGCAGGGCGGAATAGTCGCGGTCGGGATCGGTGAGGCGCTGGAGCGCCACGCCGTCCGCGGCGCCGAACATGAACGTCACCGTGGACTCGGGGTCGAAGCGCAGCGACAGCACGCCCTCGTCCTGCTTTCGTCGCAGGACGTCGGCGACGTGGCGCCGCGATCCGTCGTAGACCTGCGCCAGCTCCGCCTGGATCTCCGGGTTCTGGCGGCCGGCGGCGAAGAGCTCGTAGATGAGCACGTAGAAGCCGGGGTCGCTGCGGAGGATTTCCTCGACGCCCGCGACGAGGACCTCGACGACCTCGTCCGCTGACTTCGCCGCCGCGAGCGGCTCATCGAGCGCGCCGATCCTGACCTCGGCGTCCCCGCGGAGCACCTCGATCAGCAGGCGCTCCTTGGTCCCGAAGTAATAGTGGAGGAGGCCGCGGCTCACCCCCGCCTCGCGCGAGACGTGCTCGAAGGTCGCGCCGGCGATCCCGCGGGTCGCGATGCAAGTTCGCATCGCGTCGACGATCCGCTGCACCTTGTCGCCACTTAGCTGGCGCTCGTCAGCCTGAGTCTCCACCGCGCTCCTGCCTTCGACTGCCATATCTCTCCTACCCCTCATCGCGAGTCGTCGATTCACTCCACGAATCGGCGAGTCGCAGGTGCGCGAGTGTATCTATTAGGACAAGCGGAACTTCATCAGAGGCGGACCGGCGGATTGTGACCCGGGATCACGATTGCCGGGTCCAAATCGCGGATGCGCCGCCACTGCTTCAGGAGCTCCTCCCGCTCCGGACCGAAGTCCTCGGGCAGATCCATCTCCTCGAAGTACTCCGGAAGCGGGCCGACACAGTCCGACGCGATCACGACGAGGCCATCGTCCGTGTCCACCAATAGCGAGATCAGGCGACCCGGCGTCCTGAGCCAGCGAATGCCCGGCTCGATCTCCCCCTCCTCGCCCTCCAGCACGTCGAGGTTGGCCATCTCGAGCATGCCGGCGATGATCTGGGCGTACGGCGCTTCGGTCTCGAGCTTGTGGACATAGGTGCGCCGCCGCGGCCAGCCAGCCAGCCCCTCCGCGTGGTCGAAGTGCAGGTGCGTGAGGATCACGTCCTTGACCTCATGCGGCTCGACCCCCAGCTCCTGCAGCGCCCCGATCACCGGGGCGCCCTGCATGATCAGGCCGGGATCGACGAGGTAGTCGCGCTCGCCGCGGACGAGCAGCGTGTTCGGGAAGGCGACCATCCCGGCCGTGCGGCCGCCCTGCTGGAGCTCCTTGTAGCGGCGGAATCCGTCGGCCGAATCGTCGACGGCCGTTACCTCGGCCTCGCCGCGGGAGATCGCGAAGACGTGCCGCTGCGCGGGGACGAGGACGTGGACGCTCGGCAAGCGCTGGTTACTCGGTGGCGGTCGGTTCGGGAGCCGCGGTCGTCTGCGAAGTGTACTCGAACTCCTCCTCGGCGCCGAACAGCCGGTCGAGGACGGCTTTGCGGAGGTCCTCGTTG
>VAYL01000137.1:0-14067 GCA_005884305.1 Actinomycetota bacterium | reverse complement strand
TTCTCGGCCGCGGTCTCGAGATCGCGCTGGACCTTCTTGTCGTCGGTCAGGGCCTTGACCGGTCCCTTGCCGTTGGACATGCGCTGGTAGGCGTTCTTCGCGGCATCGAAGGCCTCCTTGACGCTCGTCCGGAGTTCCTCGTCCTCGATGAAGCGCCGCACGTACGGGTTCGATCCCGCCTGCTGCGCGGCTTGTCTCGCCTTCTCAGCCTTGGTGCTTGCCATCAACAACTCCCTCGTCCGCTTGGCTCGTTCGCGCAGCATATACCCGGAAATTCGCCGGCGAATTGACCCTGCACGGGTCGTTTAGAGAGCTGCCGCAAGCGCGTCCTCGATCGTCTCGCAGCGGATGAACTCGAGGCCCTCGCGCTGGTGTTGGGGAATCTCGGCCACGTCGCCCTCGTTCCGGGCCGGCACGATCACGCGCTTGATGCCGGCTCGCTGCGCGGCCAGCGCCTTCTCCTTGAGCCCGCCGATCGGCAGCACCTGGCCGGTCAGCGTGATCTCGCCGGTCATCGCGACGTCGGATGAGACCGGCTTCCTGGTGACGAGGGAGGCGAGCGCCACCGCCATCGCCACTCCCGCGGACGGGCCGTCCTTGGGAACCGCCCCGGCCGGCACGTGGATATGGATGTCGTTGGTGGCGAACCAGTCCTCCGGGAGATCGGCGCCGAGCTCGCGCACGTGTCCCCGCACCCAGGAGAGCGCCGCCTGCGCGGACTCCTTCATCACCTCACCCAGCTGGCCGGTGATTGTGAGCTTGCCGTCGCCCGGCGCCGCCGTCGCTTCGACGAAGAGCACCTCGCCGCCGACCGGCGTCCACGCGAGCCCGGTCGCAACTCCCGGGTCCTTGGTGCGCCGGCGCTGCTCGGCGAAGAACCTGCGTTTGCCCAGGAGCTGCCGCGCGCGCTTCGCGGAGATCGTCGCCTTGCCCTTCAGCTCGCCCTCGGCGATCTGGCGCGCGATCTTGCGGCAGATGCTCCCGATCCCGCGCTCGAGGTTCCGAACCCCGGCCTCGCGCGTGTACTCGTCGATGATCGCCTTGATCGCCGGGTCGGCGAAGGAGATCTGGCCGCGCTGCAGCCCATTCTGCGAGATCTGGCGCGGCACCAGGTAGCGCTTCGCGATGTGGAGCTTCTCGTCGACCGTGTAGCCGGCGAGCTGGATCACCTCCATGCGGTCCTGGAGCGCCGGCGGGACCGGATCGAGCGTGTTCGCCGTCGCGATGAACATCACATCGGAGAGGTCGAATTCGAGATCCAGGTAGTGGTCGCGGAAGCTGTCGTTCTGCGCCGGGTCCAACACCTCGAGCATCGCGCTGGCCGGATCGCCGCGGAAGTCCGCGCCCATCTTGTCGATCTCATCGATCATGAACACGGGGTTGCGCGTCCCGGCGTCGCGGAGAGCCCGGATGATGGTGCCGGGCATCGCGCCGATGTAGGTGCGGCGATGGCCGCGGATCTCGGACTCGTCCCGGACTCCGCCCACCGAGATCCGCTCGAACTCGCGTCCGAGGGCCTTGGCGATCGAGCGGCCCAGGCTCGTCTTGCCGACGCCGGGCGGGCCGACGAAGCACAGGATGGGCCCCGGCGACTCGGGGTTCAGCGTGCGCACCGCCAGGTACTCGAGGATCCGGTCCTTGACGCGCTCGAGGTCGTAATGGTCCGCGTCCAGGACCTCGCGGGCGTGGGGGATGTCGAGGTCGTCGTCGGTGGTCACGCCCCAGGGCAGCTCGACCAGCCACTCGAGGTACGTGCGGATCACCCCGTACTCGGCGGCGGCGGGCGGCAGCCGCTCGAGGCGCCCGAGCTCGCGGTCGGCCTGCTTGCGGGCGTCCTCGGGGAGGTTGGCCGCCTCGATGCGCTCGCGGAGCTCGTCGCCCAGCTCCTGCTGGATCGCCTTGAGCTGCTCGCGCAAGTAGTACTCCCGCTGGCCCTTGTCGATCTCCGACTGAACCTGCGACTGGATCTTCGAGCCGAGCTGCACGACCTCGAGCTCACGCGCCAGGATCTCCGACAGGCGCCGAAGCCGCTTGGCCACGTCCACCTGCTCCAAGAGCTCCTGCTTCTCCTCGGTGGAGATCCGCAGGGCGCCGGCGATCAGGTGTGAGAGCGCCGAGGACTCGTCGAGGTTCGCCACCGCGAGCTGAAGCTCCTCGGGTAGATAGGGGATCTGCTCGATGATCTCCGTGAACGTCCGCTGGACGTTGTGGGTCAGCGCCTCGAGCTCCGGCGACGGCTCGACGACGTCGGCCAGCTGCTCGACACGCGCGACCAGATAGGGCTCCTCGGCAACGAAGTCGGCGATCCGGATCCGCTCGGTGCCCTGGACGAGGATGCGGATGGTGCCGTCGGGCACCTTGAGCATGCGGGCGACGATTCCGGCGACGCCCACGTCGTAGAGCTCGTCCGGGCCCGGGTCCTCCTCCTCCGGGTTCTTCGACGCAACGAGGGCGAGCGACCGAGCGCTCCTGGCCGACCGCGAGCGGCGTCAGCGTGTCGGGGAACGGCACGATCTCCCGCAGGGGAAGCACCGGCAGCGCCGCCGGGATCGGCTGGTCCTGGCGCTCGCGGATGACCTCCTCGATGTCGGCGCCCTCGACCACCTCGAGCGCGGGCCCGCCGTCGTCCTGAAGACAGAGCTCGTCGAAGTCCCGGGTTCGAACCCAGGAGCGCCGGCTCCCAGCCGGCGCGTGGCCCGGGTTCATCACCGCTCGCCATCCGGGGCTCGCTCGACGCTCCATGAGGGTTCAATCCTCCGTTTCGATTGGAACGCTTCGGCGAGAGGCGCTCTGGGGGCGCAGCGGCAGCTCGACTCGCAGGATCCCGTCCTCGTAGGTGGCCCGCGCGTCCTCGGCGACCGGATCGGCGTTCAGCTCGATCACGCGGCGGAACTGGCCCGCCTCGATCTCCAGCTGCTGGTAGGTGCGGCCCTCCGTCTCCTGGATCGGGCGCTCGCCGGTGATCAAGAGGTTGCGCCCGACGACCTCGAGCCCGATGCTCTCGAGGCCGACGCCGGCCAGGTCGGCCTTCACGATCGCCTTCGGGGGGTCACCGCAGTAGTAGACGTCTACGCGCGGGGTGAACCCGGTCTGGCGGCGCCGGCCGAGCACGCTGCGCTGGCCCCAGACGTCGCCGAACAGCTCGTCCATCTCGCGGCGCATCCGCTCGAAGTTGACCAGCAGGTCCCGCTCGCGTGCCATGCCCCAACCTTAGCCAGCGACCCCTCTAGGTCGCGCCGTCTTCGATTGTGGTCGCAGGACGACCCAAGTCGAAGACAGCGGGCCTCGATGCTGATGGTTCTGCTCGCTAGCGCTCAGCCCGAGGCGGCGGAGGCGACGCGTCCTTCGCCCGGTTCGGCCCGGGCCGCCAAGGCCTGCTGCGCGCGCTCGTGCATCGGCTTCGCGCCGAGCTCGGCGAAGACGTGATCGGCCTCCCGCATCGCCGTGATGCCCTCCTCGCCGCGATCCGTGCCGAGCAGGATCTCACCGCGCTCGAGCAGGGCGCACGCCATCTCGTAGCGATAGCCGAGCTCGCTGAGCGTGGAGATCGCCGCGTCGAGTTGGTCGGCGCCGGCAACCGGGTCGCCCCGGCTTGCCGCGAGCAGCCCCGTGTACCGGCGCGCACCTGCGCATGGTCCTCGAGCACCCAGGCGGCCTCCAGCGCGTGCCGGTGGGCATAGATGCGACTCGTTGGATCGACGTCTTTGAGTAACTCGAGCATGACCGCCAGTGCCTCGTCGTTGCGACCGCGTGCCTGCGCCACGACCGCCTGCCCGATCAGCCCGAAGTCGCGCACCTGAGCGTCGGCCGTTTCGGAGCGTCCGGCCATCGCGGCGACACGATCAACGCCGTCGTGGTCTCCTCGCTCGCGGTACAGCATGGCGAGCACCAAGCCGGCCTCCGTCAGCACGGGCAGGTCATCGGCGGCCTCGGTGAGGAGCCGCCCGCCATTCTCTGCGGCCTCATCCCACCTCCCCAGCCGGAACACGGCGTGGTTCATCCCGGCGAGGATCAGGTGCTCCCACGGACGATCGCCGCGCGCCCGCGCCAGCTCCAGTGCTCGCACGAACTCGTCGAGGGCCTCTCCGGCACGATCCGCAATGACCAGGTTGACGGCCAGGTTGTTTCGCGCCCGGATCGCGACCATCTGGAGATCGTGTTCGAGGGCGAGGGTCAGTCCGTGCTGGAGCAGCGCCACGCCCTCCTGGGGTCGGTCGTCGGAGAAGTACGCCGTTCCACGGGCGACGAGCGCTCCCGCCAGTACCTCCCATGCCTGGAGCGGCTCCGCGATCGCGAGCGCTTCCTCCGTCGCACGAAGTGCCCCGGGGACATCGCCGCGAAGAAACAGGAACCGCCCCAGCTGCGCTGCCGTCGCCGCACGATCCTCGCTGGCTTCCGGCAGGCTCGTCAGCGCCCGCTCGATCAGGCTCACGCCCTCCTCGAGGCGATTGAGGGTGATGAACGTCTCGGCCAGCACGATGCTGGCCCGCGCCGCGGCCTCCGTGACGCCGGCGGCCTCATACAGCTCGATCGCGGGGTTCAGTCGCTCTTGCGAGGCGGCGGCGTCACCCGCCAGCCAAGCGGCGCGACCGGCCTGCTCGAGCAACGTCGCGCGCGTGTCGTCGTCCTCGGCGAGCTCGACCGCCTTGTCGTAGCTGCGCTGCGCCTCCCGGCCGAGCGCGAGCGAGGCGGCGCGCCGGCCGGCCTCCGCCAGAGTCTCGCGGGCCAGCGCGCGGATCTTCGGCGTGTCGGCGCTATCGCGCTCGGCCTCCGCGGCGGCGAGGAAATGGCTGGCGAGGACCTCGGCGATCTCCCCCACGTCGCCCGCCCAGGACTCCTGGAGGTACCGCGCGGCGGCGAGGTGCCGCGCCTTGCGATCGCGGCGCGAGAGCGTGCCGTACGCGACGCCGCGCAGCAGCGCCTGAAGGAACGAGTACTGGCCGCGCTCGGCCGATCGTGGGTCGTCCTGGTAAGCGAGGACCTGCTTGGAGACGAGTCGGCCGAGGAGCTCCTCGGCCTCGGCCACCGCTCGGCCCCCGACCGCGGCGACGGCCGGTGGGGTGAAGCTCTGACCCAGGACGGCCGCGTCCTGCACGACCGAGCGCTCCGCGGGTTCGAGACCGTCGAGCCGCGCCGCGACCAGGGCCTGGAGGGTCTCCGGCACGTCGAGCTCCTCGACCTCCCCGGTCACCACGTACCGGGACCCCCTCTGCGCCAGGAGGCCGCGATCCAGCAGCATCCGCACGGTCTCGACGGCGTATAGCGGCACGCCCTCGGCCCGCTCGCGGATGCGCTCGCTGAGCTCCGGCGGCAGGCCCGGTACCAGGCCCTCCAGGAGCTCACCCATCACCTCGTCAGGCAGGGCGCCGAGCTGGATCGTCGTCTCCCAGATGGGGCGCATCTCCTCGAAGTCGGGCCGGGCCAGCACCAGGATGAAGATCGGGAAGTCGGCCGACCACTCGAGCAGGTAGTCGATGAAGTCGAGCATTCCGGAGTCCGCCCAGTGGAGGTCCTCGAAGACCAGCACCACCGGGTCGGCGCCGGCGATCCGCTCGAAGAAGAGCCGCCAACCCGAGAACAGGTCCGCCCGGTCGGGCGCGACGCGCTCCTCGAGGCCGAGCAGATGGGCGAGCCGCGGCTCGATCAGACGGCGCTCACGCTCGTCGGCCACGTAGCGCTCGATCGTCTCGCGAAGCTTCCGCCGGGCCGACTCAGGGGACTCGTCTTCGGTGATGCCCGCACGGGAGCGAACCATCTCGGTGAGCGCCCAGTAGGCCACGCCTTCCCCGTACGCGAGCGAGCGGCCCTGATGCCAGTGGATCTCCGCCTCGATGCCGTCGATGTGCTTGAAGAACTCCCAGAGCAGCCGTGACTTCCCGAATCCCGCCTCGCCCAGGACCGTCACCAGCCTCGCCCTGCGCTCGCGGAGGCTCTCGTCGAGCGCCGAGATGATCAGTTGCAGGTCGGCGGCGCGGCCTACGAACGGTGCCTCCAGGCCGACGCTGCGCCTGGCGCCCCTGGCACCCGCCACCACCCGCAACGCGGTCCACGCCTTGATCGGATCGTCGCGGCCCTTCAGGAGGTGGGTGCCGGCGTCCTCGTAGGCGACCGCCGCCTCCGTCGCGGCGCGCGTTGCGTCGTCCACGAGGACCGTTCCGGGCTCCGCGATCCCCTGGAGCCGCGAGGCGGCGTTGACGGTGTCGCCCATCACCATCGCCTCGCTGCGGGCACCGATCTCCACGGCGGCGGATCCCGTCAGCACGCCCGCCCTGGCGCGAAGGTCCGGCATGCCGGCCGCGTCCCCGAGCGCGGTGACCGCCTGCGCGATCGCGAGGGCGGCCCGCACCGCCCGCTCGGCGTCGTCCTCGCGCGCCACCGGCGATCCCCAGACGGCCATCACCGCGTCGCCGATGAACTTCTCGACGGTGCCGCCGAATTGCTCGATCAGGGTGCGGCAGCGATCGAAGTACTGGCCCAGGAGCTCGCGGACCTCCTCGGGGTCGCGGTACTCCGAGAGCGTCGTGAATCCGACGAGGTCGGCGAACAGCACCGAGACCAGGCGCCGTTCGGAGACCGGCGGCTGACCCGGCTCGGGGGCTCGGGACGCGCCCGTGACGAGCGCGGTGCCGCACGCGCCGCAGAAGCGATCGCCGGGATCGTTTGCTGTGCCGCAGCTGGGGCAGACGGCCTCCAATGCGGTACCGCACTGCGCACAGAACCGCCGCCCGGAGCGGTTCTCGGTGCCGCATGCGGGGCACTTCATCGGCCGGCTGTGCCCTCCCTGCTCACCGGCGGAACCTTACGCTCACACTTCATAGGTCGCGCCCTCCTCCGCCATCTCGACCTCGCCCCCGTAGGCCTCCGAGCCCTCCCGCCTGGCCCAATCGGCGTCGAGCTCATCCGAGATGTGGGTCAGCACGACGCGGTGGGCGCCGGCCCGTCGCGCGTGGTCGCCCGCCTCTGCCGGGGTCAGGTGGCCCCGGTCGCCGGTCCGCTCGGGCCGCGGCAGGGTCGCTTCGACGAGCAGGAGGTCGGTGTCGCGCGCGATCTCGACGAGCTCCTCGCCGGGACGGCAGTCGGCGCTGTAGGTGAACCGGCCGGAGCCGTTCTGGGAGCTGAAGTCGACCGCGTACGTGGTGGTGAAGTGCGGCACCTCCTTGAATCGGGCCCGCAGGGTTCCAACCTCCACCGTGGATTCCGCGTCGTACTCCTCGATCGCAAAGGCGTTTGTGATCAGGTCCTCGCTGCCCCACGAGCCCGTCAGCCGGCGGAAGCACTCGGTGGCGCCCGAGGGCGCAATCAGCCGGGGGCGGGCGGGATTGTCGGTCCCGGGGTATCCGCCGACCGGGACGGGTTGCTGGCGCGGCGCGTAGGTGAGCGCATACGCGTACGGAACGAGGTCGAGGATGTGATCGGCGTGGAGGTGCGAGATGAGGATCGCGTGGACGTCGACGTAGTCGACGTGCTGGCGGAGCTTCGCGAAGACGCCGTTGCCGCAATCGAGCAAGAGCTTGGTCTCGCCGTCGGTGACCAGGTACCCGCTGCATGCGCCCCCGGCGTCCTGCCAAGACGGGGACTTCCCCAGCACGGTGATCCGCATCGCAACCAACTGTAGTCCTGGGCCCCGCCCGCGCCTGTCCGCCCGGACCATTGCAATTCGGCAACCGATCACGCCTTTGGTCGGGCTATCGTGATCCCATGGCTCAGACCTGTGCTCGTTGCGGTGCTACGGCGGACGACGATGCGCGCTTCTGCGCGTCGTGCGGAGCGCCCCTTGGCGAGCTCGCGGGAGCCGAGCGAAAGCTCGCGACGATGGTCTTCGCCGACCTGGTCGACTCCACCCAGCTGGCGTCGAATCTGGACCCCGAGGAGCTTCGCGGACGCCTCGCGCCGTTCTTCCAGGTGGCTCAAACCGCCCTCGAGGAGCACGGGGGAACGTTGGAGAAGTACGTGGGCGACGCGGTGATGGCCGTGTTCGGCGTGCCGGTGACGCACGGCGACGATCCCGACCGCGCCGTCGCCGCCGCGCTGGTGCTGACGGAGCGCGTGCGCGCCATGAATCAGGGGCTGGACGTCAGGATCGGCATCGAGACCGGCGAGGTACTGGCGCTCGAGCGTTCCGGCGACCTCTCGGTGACCGGTGAGGCCGTGAACGCCGCGGCGCGGCTCCAGCAGGCGGCCCAGCCGGGCGAGGTGCTGGTGGGCGAGCGGGCCGCGCGGGCGTGCCGGGCCTCGGACATGAGCGAGATCGACGCCATCGAGGCGAAGGGCTTCCCCGCACCGCTTCGAGCCTGGCGGGCGCAATGCGCGCGCGGCGAGCGCGCCCCGACCAGCGCCCCGTTCGTCGGGCGCGCCGACGACATGGCGATGCTGGAGATCGTCTACCGGCGCTCGGTTCGCGATCGCGTCCCCGAGCTGGTGACGATCACCGGCGACACCGGGGTTGGCAAGACGCGCTTGGCGAGCGAGTTCACGGAGCGCCTCGCCGTGGCCGATCCGGCCCCCGAGATCCTGCTGGGCAGAAACCCGCCGTACGGGAGGGGCATCGCCTTCTGGGCGCTCGGGGAGATCGTGCGCAGCGCCGCGGGGGCCACCATGGACGATTCCGTCGCGACTGTGCACGATCGGCTCGCGGAGCGGCTCGAAGGACTTGGCGCGGGCGACGCGCACGACCTGGCCCGCGCCCTGGCGACCGCCCTCGGCGGCGGCGAAGAGCGCGACGGCGACGTGGAGGACGAGCTCAAGCACGCGTGGCGGCGGCTGGTCGCCCTGCTGGCTCGCCAGCGGCCGCTTGTGATCGGGATCGACGACGCCCACTGGGCCGATGACGGCCTCCTCGACCTGGTCGAGGAAGTGGTCTTCCGGCTGGACGACGTGCCGCTGGTCGTGCTGTGCACCAGCCGCCCCGAGCTGCTCGAACGCCGATCTGACTTCGGCCGGGCGGCGCGGAACGTCACTCAGGTCGAGCTTCGCCCCCTGACGACCGAAGCGACCGACGAGCTGGCGGTCGCGCTGCTGCCACCCGAGGAACGCCGCCTCGCCGGGCGCGTCGCGCGGGCCTCGGGAGGCAACCCGTTCTTCGCCGAGGAGGTCGCGCAGGCGATCGTCGATGGCCGGCGTGGCGCGCTCCACCAGCTGCCCGACACCGTGCAGGCGGCGGTCGCCGCCCGCCTGGACCTCGTGCCCCCTGATGAGAAGCGGGTGCTCCAACACGCGTCGGTGCTGGGCCCCAACTTTCTCAAGGTGGCCCTGGACGACCTGCTCGGCTCCTCATCGACAGAGGCCCTCGCCGCGCTGACGCAGAAGGCGCTCGTGCAGGAGCGCCTCGCCATCGGGCCGGGTCGCTACGGGTTTCGACATCACCTGATCCGCGACGTCGCGTACGCCTCCCTCCCCCGCGCCGAGCGCGCCACGCTTCATGAGCGGGCCGCGGACGGCATCCTGGGACGCGCGGGCGAGCGCTTCCCGGAGCTGGCGGAGCTCGTCGCGTATCACCGCGTCCAGGCCGCCGAGCTCGCTCCGACGCCTGACCACAAGGACGCTGCCCGCCTCGCGAGTCTCGAGGCCGCCGCGGTCGCGGCCAGGCGCGGAGCGATGGCACGCGCGCAGGAGCTCTTCGAGCAGGCGGCGGAGCTGGCCGACACCCCCCAGGATCAGGTCGCCGCGCTGCGCTTCGCCGGCGACCTTGCGCTCCACCGGTGGCGGGGAGACGACACTCTGCGGCTGCTCCGTGAGGCGGCCGAGGTGTCGGAGGAGGCCGGCCTCCGAGACGAGGCCGCCGTCACCTACGCCCGTCTCGTCGAGGTCATCGCGAGGATGGGCGGCATCACCGGGACCCTCCCGCGCGATGAGGTCGATCGCATGCTTCGTCGCGGCAACGAGCTCGTCGGGGATGACGACGTCGCGACGCGGGCTCGTCTGCGACTCGACGAGACGTGGATCGAATGGCGGTTTGGAGACTGGGATGACATGGCGCGATCGGCGCAGGAGGGCTGGGACCTGGCGCGCGACGCTCACGATCCGGCGCTGCTGTCCAACGCGCTCGATGCCATGTCGGCCGTGGCCTGGCATGAGGGGCGGTACCGCGACGCTGTGGAGCACAACCGCGAGCGCATCGAGCTCCTGGCGAAGGAGAGGGGCGGGGTGCAGCTTGGACCCGAGCGCAGCGACGCCCTCCACATGATCATCGAGTCGCTCGTGGCGACCGGCGACTACCGGTCGGCTGCCAAGTACGCGGCCCAGGCTCGCGAGCTGGACCTCTCGATCGGCGCGGTTTACTCCGGCTGGGCACGCGGGCTCCTGCCGGCGTTCTTCCTGGGACAGTGGGACAGCGCGCTCGAGATGGCGACGCAGCTGCGCGAGGCGTGGACCGCCGCCGACCGGCCGCCCATCGCGGCTTTAGCCGCCGCGGTCGCATGCGCCGGCGCGATCCACGGATACCGCGGGGACGAGGGCGCCGCGGCCGACTGGTTCGACTTCGCCCGGAGCATCGCGCCGCCCACCGCCGGGCAGCGATCCGGAGTCCTGCTTCTGCAGTCGGAGGTCGATCTCCATTGCGGACACTTTCGAGAAGCGGCCGACCGCGTCGCCCAGCCCCCTAGGGAGACCTTCTGGTGGCGGGCCATCTATGCGGTTACGCGCGGCGAGGCCATGCTCCGTGCGCGCAACCTCGAAGCCGATGATGCCCTCGCCGAGGCGGAGGGGATGATCGGCGATCACCGGTACGCACGCGGCGTCCTGCTGCGCGCCAAAGGCCTTCGCGATGACGACGAGGAAGCGATTCGCGAGGCTCTGTCCCTGTTCGTGGACATCGAATGCCCCTACCAGGCGGCGCGAACCGGATGCCTCCTGGGCGGAAGCGCTCGAGCCGAGGCCGAGCGGAGGCTGAACGCACTCGGTGCCACTGTGCCGGTAGAGCCGACGCTGGCGGCGTAGGCCGTACTACTCGTCGGCGCCGCGGACTTCGGCCTCGCGCAAACGCGAGGCGAGCGTCTGGAGCAACGGCCAGGCGACCTCGGGGTGCTCCTGGACGAAGGAGCGAAACTCCCAGGCCGCCATCCCGCGGCAGCGAAGATCGGTGCCGGCGGTGACCGTCGCCGAGCGCGGTCCCTCGTCGATCAGCGCGATCTCGCCGAAGTGGTCGCCGGGCCCGAGAGTGCGGATGATCTCGCCGTGAAGGCTGACGGAGGCGTTGCCGTCCTCGATCAGGAAGAAGCCGATCCCGCTACGCCCCTCGGTCGTGATCGCCTCGCCCTCGTTGAACCGACTCTCGCGCATCACGTTCGCGAGACGCTTCAGCTCCCGATCCCCAACGCCGGCGAACAGCGGAACGGTCTTGAGACTCTGGACTAGGTCGGCCATCCAGGGGATTCTAAGCGGGCTCAGGCTGCCTGGGCGGGCGCCTCGTCGGGAGCCTCGCGCAACAGCAGCGACGGCTGGCGTGGCGGCACGAGCCCGTCCTCCGTGTTCGGGCGGAAGGTCGAGCAGGGCTCGTCCAGGTCCAGGGCGCAGAGCATGTTGCAGTGGAAGAAGCAGTCGACGCAGTTCGGCCGGCCCTTCCGCCGCTTGCTCGCGCGCCGCCGCGCCAGCCCGATCACGTCCGCCATCTCCATCGCCGGTCCGCCTGTCCCTCTCGTACTCATTGCCTCTCCGAGTTCGTCGTCTCCATGCCCGTGCGCCGATCATGTCACCGGCCGGTGAAGGCCGCAGGGCGGGTTTGCGCAAATCGCCGCCTTTTTCGGCGACGGCGATTTTCGGATTCCCGGCCTTTGCGGAAAGGCGAACGGGGCGTCGATAAAATTCTTCCCGATGGCACAGCAGCGAACAGCCCGCTTGAGCGCCTCGCCGCCCCTTTTCGACAACCGGTTCCTCGACTTCTTCTCGCGGATCCACCCGTCCGTGCCCGCGATCATCTTCGTACCCGTCGTCGGAGCCGGGATCTGGCTCGGCGCCGACGGCGGCTACGGCGCGCTCGCGGTGATCGGCTTCGTGGCGCTCGGGCTCCTGATCTGGACGCTCACCGAGTACTGGCTTCACCGGCTGGTCTTCCACTGGGAGCCCGACCATCCGATCGGAAGCCGCCTTCACTTCATCATCCACGGGATCCACCACGACCATCCCAACGACCGCCTGCGGCTCGTGATGCCGCCGGCGGTGAGCGTTCCGCTCGCGGCCCTCTTCCTCTTCATCTACACGCTGATCTTCGGAACGCCGGCCGCCTACCCGATCTTCGCCGGATTCATCATCGGCTACCTCTTCTACGACTACACGCACTACCACGTGCACCACCACACCCCGAAGACGCAGCTGGGCAAGCAGCTGCGCGAGCAGCACATGCGCCACCACTTCCAGGACCACAGGTACGGCTACGGTGTTTCATCGCCGCTGTGGGACGTGGTGTTCAGAACGCTTCCCCGCAAGCGGCGTTACTGACACACTTACGCATTGAGCGTCACAGGGTGTGAGGTGTCACACTCTCGCGCCTACCTATTCCCCTCGCATAAACCGAAAGGATTTTCGATGGCACCAGCGTCCAGCGCGGTCGATCAGGCGGCCACGCTTCTGAAGGAGCGGATCAGAGAGCTCGAGTCGGAGCTCTCGAAGCTGCAGCGAGCGCTCGCGAACCTCACCGACGGCCGCCAGGGCCGCCGCGGCCCGGGCCGCCCGCGCGGATCGACGAGCGGGGCAACGCGCAGGCGCCGCCGCCGGAGGGGCGGAACCCGCGCCGACCAGGCGGTCAAGCTGATCAAGCAGAACCCCGGCATCACCGCGTCGGAGGTCGCCCGGAAGATGAGCATCCAGCCGAACTACCTGTACCGGGTGCTCGGCGACCTGCAGAAGGAAGGCCGGGTCAAGAAGTCAGGGCGCTCTTACACCGCGACGTAAGGACGACAACGTTCAAGTCGCGAGCCTGATCGGCGTTCCAGCCTTACGGGGATTTCGCAAGTAGGGCAGCGCTGCGGCAGGAGCAGCATTGACGGGGTTGAGGACGCCATAGTGTCCCTAACCCCGTCAATGCTTACCCGGGCGCCGGTACACACAGTTACGTCTCCTACGTGCCTCGTTCGGGGCGCTGACCGGCGGCGGCGCTAGAGGAGCTTCAGTTCCTTCACCGCATCTCGCTCTGACTTCAGCTCGTCGACCGACGCGTCGATGCGCTCGCGTGAGAAGTCGTCGATGTCCAGTCCGTCGACGACTTTCCATTCGCCACCGGAACAGGTGCATGGAAAGCCCGAGATGAGCCCCTCCTCGACGTCGTAGGACCCGTCCGAAGGCACCGACATCGAGACCCAGTCGCCATTGGGGGTTCCAAGCACCCAGTCGTGGACGTGATCGACCGCGGCGTTCGCCGCGGACGCCGCGCTCGACGCGCCGCGCGTCTCGATGACCTCGGCACCCCGTTTCTGCACCCGCGGGATGAACTCGTCCTTGATCCAGGCCTCGTCATCGACTGCATCCCACGCGCTCCGACCTGACACCTTCGCGTGCACCAGGTCCGGGTACTGCGTCGTCGAGTGATTGCCCCAGATGGTGACGTTGGTGACCTCGCTCACCGGAACGCCGAGCTTGGCGGCGACCTGGGCCATCGCCCGGTTGTGGTCCAACCGTGTCATCGCGGTGAACCGCTCGCGCGGCACGTCGGGAGCGTTTGACATCGCGATCAGGCAGTTCGTGTTCGCCGGGTTGCCCACCACGAGCAGCCCTGCGGCTTGAAGATCGCGCCGTTGGCCTCGAGCAGGTCGGCCCGCTCCATGCCCTTGGTCCGCGGGCGCGCGCCGATGAGGAGCGCGACGTTGGTGCCGTCGAAGGCGTCCTCGGGGCGGTCGTGGATGCTCAGCTCGGTCAGCAGCGGAAAGGCGCAGTCTTCGAGCTCCATCGCCGTGCCCTCGGCCGCCTGCATCGCGTCGGGGATCTCGAGCAGGCTCAAGTGGACGGGCGTGTCCGTGCCGAGCATCTCGCCGCTCGCGATCCGGAACAGGATCGCGTAGCCGATCTGGCCGGCGGCGCCGGTGACTGTGACCTTGACGGGGTTATCACTCACTTCTTGGAAGCCTCCTCGTGGGTTTT
>VAYL01000172.1 GCA_005884305.1 Actinomycetota bacterium | reverse complement strand
GATCAGATAGCCCATCAGGACGACCGTGAGGGCGGGTGAGATCCCAAACGCGTGGAACGTCGCCCAAAGCACCGCGTTGTCGAATGCCCAGTAGCCGATCGAGCCCGCGACCACCCGCAACTCCCCCGAGCGCAGGAGTTGAGCGGCCTCGGCGATCCCGTGGATCACGGCTCGCCTCGTCTCGCTGCTCCAACGACGGATCCTCGAGGCGTCGGGCGGCGGCTCCGCTCCGGCGCCAACAATCGGAAGCACGGCCACTACGCCGATTGCGAGCGCCGCGAGAACTGCCGGGAGGATTGTGAGCGCGACCGAGCGATGAGGGCCGACTCCGAGCGCCATCAAGACGCCGAGGACCGCGACCGCCACGAAGTTCACTCCGCTCTTGATGAGGAAGAACGCAACCGAACGGCGAGCTATTCGCCGGCCTCCCATGCCGCCACGATGGAGAACCCACGCGCCAAGCGCCAGCCCCCCGGCACCGCTGGCGGGAACGATCGAACCCATCGCGAGCTCAGAGCCCCCGATCTGCCAGACCCGGCGGCGAGTCAGCCCGGTGCAGAAGATGGGCCCGAACATCACCAGGTACGACCCGAAGGAGAGACCCTCAAGGACCACTCCCAGCGCGAGCCAAGCGGGGTCCGCTCCCTCGAGCTCGTCACGAACCTCACCCAGCCCGGGGGCGAGAACGAAGATCAGAACGACCAGCGTGAGTGCCGCGACCGCCTGAATCGCCCGGCGCCGGATCGACCGCGACTGGAACTCCTGGGGCAGCTCTGCCGGCGACGGCTCGACGACCCGGTACCGGCGTGGCGAGGTGCTGGTCACCCGATGAGTTTGCCCAACTCGCCTGGTCTTATCTTGGAACGCGAGCGAACAGGAGGACCGAATGGCCTCGAAGGACCGTCTGCAGCTGGCCCGCGACGCGTATGGCGCCTACGAGTCGGGTGACCGCAGCGTCATCGAGGGGATCCTGGCCGACGACTTCAGCTTCTACAGCCCGACGGACCCGGGAATCGACCGCGAGCAGTACTTCGAGCGTTGCTGGCCGAACGCGGGCACGACAGACAGGTTCGACTACGTGCGCCTGATCGAGTCAGGCGACGAGGTGGTCGTGACCTATGAGCTGACGAAGAAGGACGGCCACCGCTTCCGCAACACCGAGGTCCTGACCTTCGAGGGCGACAAGCTCGCGAAGGCCGAGGTGTACTTCGGCTGGGATGTCGAGTGAGGCCTACTTGTCGGTCAGGCGAAAGCGGCCGGTGCCCTTCTCATCCTCGCCCACCTTGTTGAGATTCCCGGCCTGGCGGGCCTGGCGGATTCCCGGCTTGAGCTCGGGCTTCTCCACTCCCAGCTTCTGGGCGAGGTCCTCACGGGTGAACTCGTCCTGGCCGAGCTCCTTTGCTGCTTCGACTACCTGATCCGGCGTGACTGTCTTAGCCATTTGATCGTCCTTTCGAATTGTCGCTGGTCGCCACGAAACAACGTCCGCTCGAGCGTGACGTCTCGATGGGTGTCACTTCCTCGTCCCTCGGCGTGAAACTGAGCTCGAAGGGTGGAGGGAAACGAACAGATCCCAGCGGGCACATTTAGGGTAGCCGAGTGTCCGGCTGGGGAGCAACCTGACGCGTGATCGGGGCGCCGAACGCCCTCGCGAGCACGATCGACAGCTCGTAGAGCAGTAGGAGGGGCACCAGCTCGACGAGCATCGTGACCGGGTCGGTTCCCGGCAGGGCCATCGCCACGATCGCGAGGATCAGGTACGCATAGCGCCGGTTCTTCGCGAGCTGGCGCGGCGTCGTGATCCCGAGCTTCGTGAGCGCCAGGATCCCCATTGGGACCTGGAACACGAATCCCATCGCGAGCAGAGTGAGCGTGACGAAGCCGTAGTAGTCGCCGGCGCGGACCTGGACGTTGAACTGGCCGGAGTTGAAGTTGAGGAGGAAATGCAGCGCTCCTGGAAGCACCACGTAGTAGCCGAAGGCGACGCCGGCCGCGAACAGCGTGGGCACGAGGACCAGGAACGGCAGGATCACGCGACGCTCGGCTGAGCTCAGCGCCGGAAGGACGAAGGCGTAGGCCTCATACAGGAGGATCGGCAGCGCCAGCAGGATGCCCGCGTAGACCGACACCTTGAACGTCGCCAGGAAGGGCTCCGACGGGCTCAGCGTGATGGGCTTCCTGCCGGGGGGAAGCGGCCCATTGAGCGCGTCCAGCAGCAGATGGTTCTGCCAGAAGCACAGCGAGACGGCGACCCCCAGGACGACGATCGAGACGATGATCCGCGTGCGGAGCTCGTCGAGATGCTCGACGAGCGTCAGTCCCTCGTCGTGCCTGGGGGCCCGAAAGCGCGCCATAGCCTAGGACGCGTCGTGCACGACCTCGCCGTCCACGCTCTCTCCCGCGCCGTCCTCCGGCGCGTCGAGCTCACGCTTGGGCTTGTCGTCCTTGCCGGAGATCGACGAGCGGAACTCGCGGATTCCGCGGCCCATCGACGTGCCCAGCTCGGGCAGCCGCTTGGGGCCGAAGACGATGAGGGCGATGACGAGGACCACGATCACTTCCATGGGTCCGATGTTTGGCATGAGGTCTCCTTCCTCGATTTGTGCTTATCGCCAATCCAGTTCGGCGAGTTCGCCAGGCTCGATCCGGACGCCGCGCGAGCGAGGCTCGCCGTGGGTCCAGAGCGTGTACGTGCCGGCCTCCAGGGACTCGAACACCGCCGTGTAGGCGGGGTGGCCGTTGATACTGCGCTCGAGCACCTCCTTGTGTGAGCGGCGGTCATCCCGGCCGCGGGGGCTGATCTCCACCTCGATCCCGTGTAGCTCGGGATCGGCGTGGACGATCAGCGCCCCGCGCTGCGCGCCGATGTCCAACACCACGTACTCCGGGTGCGGACGGTCGGCGTAGGTGTGGCGACCATGGCTCATCCCTTTGGCCCCGACGGCGTGTGGAAGCCGTCGTGAGGCGTGCCCAGGTACGGGAACGTCGACTGGTACCGGCCCTTGCCCGGCACGAGTCCCTGGGTGAGCTTCGACGCCGCGTCATCCGGCTTGTAGCTCGAGTTGACCAGCGGGTACGTGAGGCCCGCAACGGCCTGGAGCTCGATGTTCACCACGTCGTCGAACACGCGCCGGCCGTTCGGGAACCCGGCGAGGTCGCCGCCCAGCAAGCCGAGATCGCGACGTTGAGCCGGAGCATGTCGGCGGGCGTCTTGCCGGTGTAGTTCTGAAACCCCGGCACGATCCCCTTCGGGAGCCCGGTGAGCAGGATCGCCACCAGGTCGGCCCGCTTGGCCTTGAGCTTCGCCAGTCGCGGGAACACGCCCGGGTACAGGACCGGAAGGAGCTTCGCGAGCTCCGGGTGCTCGACGTACTTCGCGAACGCCTTGTCGGCGGCGGGATGCACGGCGTTCCACCGGTCCTTGTCGCCCATCGGCACGATGACCTCGTTGAACAGCGGGTTTCCGAGCCGGGACACCTGGACCCAGGGCCCGGACTCGGCGAACTCGCCGTTCGCCCTGTCGATCACCCGGGTCTTGCGACGTGACGCCGCTCCCCAGATTCCCAGCACGGCCTTGGCGCTCATCCGGTCCTTGGGAACCGAGTGATCGCGGGTCAGCTTCCGGATCGGAATCTGGATCGCGATCGTGTGCACATTGAGCGTGGCCGTGGCGTCAACACCCATGGCGGGGGAGGTCGCGATCAGGTGGAGGTTCTGGAGGGGGCGCAGGTCGCCGAGGTCGAAGATCGACCCCAGGTCGACGAAGAACCCCTCGTTCCGCTGCCCGGCGAAGACCCTCTCGCCGGACTGCAGGCCGTGAACCGCCGCCCTCGCGAGCTTCGGATAGTTCGGCGTGGACCGAGGCCCGATGTTGCAGGGCGGCGACGCCAGGTCGCGGCCCAGGACCCTCGACCGACCGTTCTTGTGGTTTACCCGGACGACCTCGTAGAACTGCCGGCGATTCCAGCTCGAGCTGTTGAGGCTCGTGATCTGGCCGGTGTTGTAGAGGAACGTCTCCGGGTTCCGAAGCCGCGTCTTGAACCTGAACTGGTACTCGATCTCCGGCTTGCCATCGCCGTCGTTGTCGACGTAGATGGAGTAGCGGACGTCGTCGCCGAACTCGAAGAAATTCGGCCCACCGGGCGGATCCTCGAGCGGCACATAGTTGGTGATGATCGTGACCGTGTCCGGCTTGTCCGGGCTGACGAACGCGTAACAGTCCGTGTTGTCGGCGACCGGATCGCGGCTGATCTCTGGCGCTTCCCTGTGCGATGACATCTTGTCCTTGCTCCTTTACTTCCGTGTCGGCCCGCTCGCCGGCGCGGCCTTCACGAGGCGCTTCACCAGGACCGGGTCTCGGTACGTGATCTCGCCGGTGCCCGACATGACGGTCACTTCGTTCCGCTTGATGTCGCGGACGTAGGCGACGATCGTCTCCTCGGGCGGCGGGCCTGACGGGTCGGTGGCCTCGGGATGATCGAGGGCCGCCTGCGCGACCGCGGGGGCGGCAGCGATCGCCGCTGCTCCCGTCGCGACACCCGCCGACGCCAACAGCTTCCGCCGGCTCAGGTTCTCCATGTCGACTCCTTTCGCTGAACGCGCGCCGCCGGTGTCGCCGATCCCTTCTCCTCCGGCTGCTGGCGGCGCAACCGATGCCGACCACTACGGGCCGTCAGCGGATCCGGATCACCGGACCGATGAATTTGGAGCCCGCCGGTGATCCAAACCATCACGACCTCCGAACTGCAAGCCAACATGGACTTCTCGGTCCTGTTCACCCCATTCGAGCGCGCGGACGCCTGGCTTCAGGGTCTGCTCTCAGGCGCGCCGTTCCTGGTGGCGATGGTCATCGCCGTTGCCCTCGGGCTCCGGCACGCATCCGACCCGGACCACCTCGTGGCGGTGACCTCGCTGGTCGCCGCCGACGGTGGGGAGGCCAGGTCCGCCGCTCGACTCGGGGGATGGTGGGGAGCGGGCCACGCCGCCGCCCTGGTGGTGATCGGGCTGCCCTTGATCGCGTTGAAGTCAGCCCTCCCGGCCTGGATCGAGTACGGCGCCGAGCGAGCGGTGGGAGTGATCATCGTCCTGCTCGCACTCCGCGTCATCGCGAAGTGGATCCGCGGCGACTTCCGCTCTGAGCGGCACCGCCACCGATCGGAAGCAGGGGCCTCAGGCCACCGACACCTTCATCACGCCGCCGAGCCCGACCACCCGCACAGGATCCGAACGCCTCGGCAGGCGGCCGGCATTGGCGTCGTCCACGGCCTCGCCGGGACCGGGGCGGTCGTCCTGCTCTTGATCGCGGCCCTGCCAACCCAACTCGAGGCAGCGGCCGCCCTGCTCGTCTTCGCCCCGATGACGGCGGTCTCGATGACACTCTGCACCACGGCCTTCGCCTGGTTGCTCACCCGGCGGCTGGTTGCTCCGATCT
>VAYL01000171.1:6607-7540 GCA_005884305.1 Actinomycetota bacterium | reverse complement strand
CACGAACGGTCAGCCGCGAAACCCCCAAATCGACGCTCAGCTGGCGCTCGGAGGGAATCGCCTCGCCCATGCCAAGGCGGTCGATGAGGTCGAGGACGCGCTCTCGCGTCTGGTGTTGCTTGGTCACCACGGGGCGACAGTCGCAATCTCGCGGGGCGGCCCGGGTGTGGCCTCCTCGGCCCCGATCAGGGCCGCTCCTGTCTCGCGATCGAAGAACTGGAACCGCGACGGGTCAACGGCCAGCGTCAGGCGCTCGCCGACGCGCGCCGGGGTGCGCGGATCCACGCGGGCGCTGAACAGGGCCTGCTCCTCGGCGAGCAGGGTCGCGTCATCGGCCTCCTGGGCGCCTTCCGTGCTGACTTTCTGCGCGTCGACCGGGAAGAACACGTGGACGTCGGATCCGAGCTCCTCGACGACCGCGGGAGTGATCTCGATCGTGGGCATACCGGGTCGGGCCTCGGCCGCGCCTTTGAAACTCTCGGGCCGGATGCCGAGGACGATGCGGTCGCCGGTCCCCGCCGGGGGCCGTCGAGCAGGATCCAGCGGAACCCTGAACTGGCCAAACACGGCCTCGTCGCCGGAGACCTCGGCCTCGACGAGGTTCATCGCCGGAGTCCCGATGAACGCGGCGACGAAGAGGTCACGCGGTTCGTGATAGAGGCGCTGCGGGGCGTCCACTTGCAGGACGTGGCCGTCACGCATCACAGCCACCCGCTGGCCGAGCGTCATCGCCTCGGTCTGGTCGTGGGTGACATAGATGGTCGTTGTGCCGAGGCGCGTGTGAAGCTGCGCGAGCGACGCGCGCATGCCGACACGCAGCTTCGCGTCGAGGTTCGAGAGCGGCTCGTCCATCAGGAACGCCTCCGGCTCACGCACGATCGCCCGGCCCATCGCCACCCGTTGGCGCTGACCTCCCGACAGTTGCGCGGGGCG
>VAYL01000171.1:4581-6589 GCA_005884305.1 Actinomycetota bacterium | reverse complement strand
GCGACGCTCGATCTCCTCCTTGTTCGTGCGCCGCACCTTCAGGCCGTAAGCGATGTTCTGGCGCACGCTCATGTGGGGGTAGAGCGCGTAGCTTTGGAAGACCATGGCGATGTCGCGCTGACGCGGGGCGAGGTCGGTGACGTCCCGCTCCCCGATCGAGATTCTCCCGTTGCTGACCTCTTCGAGCCCGGCCACCATTCGCAGCAAGGTCGATTTCCCGCATCCCGATGGACCCACGAGGACGATGAACTCGCCGTCCGCGATCCGGAGGGAAACATCGTCGACCGCGACGATTCCGCCGGGGAAGACTTTGGTCACGTGCTCGAGCAGAAGCTCCGCCATGCGGAAACGGAGCATACGAGACCGCGCACGCGAATAACAAGACCAAAATCATGAATTTCGGGTGAAATGGTATTGACCAATACTCGAAGATCGGCGTACACTGCCTCTCGTGCCCAGCAGCGAACAGACCGATCGGAGGCTGGACGCGCTTGTGACGGAGCACGAACTTGTCGAGCTCGTCAATCGTGAGGATGCGATCGTGCCGACGGCGGTAGCTGCCGCCGGAGACGAGCTCGCGGCCGCCATCGATGCGATCGTCGCCAAGCTCCAGGCCGGCGGCCGCCTTGTGTATGTCGGCGCTGGAAGCTCCGGACGCTTGGCGGAACTCGACGCCTCGGAATGCGAGTCGACCTTCTCCACCGAGCCCGGGCGCGTGGTCGCGCTCGTCGCCGGGGCCGGGCTCGGAACAACCGCTGAGCTCGACGCTGCAGAGGACGATTCCGAGGCAGGAGCAGCCGCCGTAGCGTCGATCCGCGTCTCCAGCCGCGACGCGGTCGTCGGCGTGAGTGCGAGCGGCCGGACGCGCTACGTCATCGGGGCGCTCGAAGCCGCTGCCGCGGCGGGGGCGCTGACGGTTTGCGTTGTTTCCGTTCCCGACTCCGAGCTCGCGCGGATCGCCGACCACGAAGTCGCCGTCGTCGTTGGCCCAGAGGTGATCTCGGGCTCGACGCGGCTGAAGGCGGGCACCGCGCAGAAGCTCGTCCTGAACTCGATTTCGACGCTCTCCATGGTCCGTCTTGGCAAGACCTACGGGGACCTGATGGTCGACGTCGCCGGCACGAACGAGAAGCAGCGCGTCCGAGCGCGACGCGCCGTCCGCCTCGCGACCGGAGCGGGTGACGAGGCCGTTGACGACGCGCTCGCGGCTGCGGAGGGAAGCGCCAAGGTGGCGATCGTCTCGCTGCTCGCACGCGTCGACGCAGAGACGGCCCGCGTGCGATTGCGAGAGAACGCCGGCAGCATCCGCAAGGCGCTCGAATGAGGCTCGGCGTCGAAGCTGCGCTGGTCGCCGGCAGGCTGATTCCCGGCGACGTCGAGATCGCCGACGGCCGTATCGCCGCCTATGGTCTCGCTTCCGCCAACGGCCGCGGGGTCGCCTCGCCCGGGTTTGTCGACCTGCAGGTGAACGGCTTCGGCGGCGTCGACCTGCTCGACGCCGATTCCGACGGTTTCGCCAGGGCCGGGGATGCGCTCCTCGAGGCGGGCGTGACCTCCTACCTGCCCACGTTCATCACGGCGCCGGAGGAGCAGTTGCTCGCTGCGCTGCGCGAGCTCCCGTCCCCCGACGGCGGACCTCGAATTCTCGGCGTTCATCTGGAAGGACCCTTCCTTTCGCCGGCTCGGCTCGGCACCCATCCGCCGGCCTATCGGCGCGATCCGGATCCGCGGCTGCTCGAGCGGCTGATCGAGGCAGGTCCGGTACGCCTGGTGACCCTGGCGCCGGAGCTTCCGGGCGCCGGTGAGCTGATCGACCTTCTCCAATTGCGCGGGATCACCGTCTCAGCCGGGCACACCGACGCGACCTCCGCAGAAGCCGAGGCCGCCTTCGACCGTGGGATCCGCACGGTCACGCACCTGTTCAACGCGATGCGACCGCTTCGGCACCGGGATCCCGGGCTCGTCGGCGCCGCCCTGGCGCGCGCAGACGTGGTCGTCCAGATCATAG
>VAYL01000171.1:604-4549 GCA_005884305.1 Actinomycetota bacterium | reverse complement strand
GCCGCGGCGGGCCGCGTGGCCCTCGTCACGGACGCGATCGCGGGAGCGGGTGCTGTGGAAGCCGACGGAGCTTCGAGTCTCGGCGGGTTCGAGGTCGTCGTGCGGGACGGGATCGCACGAGGTCCGGACGGCGTCCTCGCCGGCTCACTGCTGACGATGATCGAGGCGGTCCGCAACCTCCACGAGCTCGGCGCGCCGCTGGAGGACGCGCTGAGCGCCGCCACGGCCGTGCCCGCGCGTGTGATCGGTGAGCCGACGGCCGGACGGATCGAGATCGGGTTGCCGGCGGACAACGTCGTTCTCGACGACGGCCTGGAGGGCGATCGCGTACTGGTCGGTGGAGAAGCTCGTGTCGTCGCCTAGCCCGGTGTCGCCGCTCGGCGGACACCTGCTCGGGGAGATCTTCGCGCGCGAGATCCATGAGCAGCCGGAGGCGCTGCGCAGGCTCCTGGAGCACGAGGACGACTATGCGGCGCTTGCCCGTGTGATCGACGAGCGGGCACCCGCGCTGATCCGGCTCGTCGGTCACGGCTCGTCCGACAACGCTGCCACCTACGGCGTCTATGCGTTCGGGCTGCTGCCGCGTTTGACGGCCGTGCGCGACTCGATCTCGCTGAGCGTCTACTACGACGCCGCGCTCGACTTCTCGTCCTCCGTCGTGCTCGCGCTCTCCCAGTCCGGCCGGACGCCGGACGTGGTCGAGTACGTCAAGCGAGCCCGCGCGCGCGGTGCCTTCACAGTCGCGCTGACAAACGGCTCCGGCAGCGAGCTCGAGCAGGCGGCCGATGCGACGCTCCCGCTCGCAGCGGGACCGGAGTTCGCCGTTGCGGCCACGAAGACATATCTGAACCAGCTGGCCGCGATCGCCCTGCTCGCCGGCGGGATCGCCGGGCGCGGGCCAGAGCTCGCCGACGGCTTGCGCGCAACCGCAGACCTCCTCTCCCAATCCCTCTACCCGCTCGAGGCCGCCGTGCGGCCGGTCGCGACCTCCTTCGCCTACGTGGGCAGGATGTACGCGATCGGCCGCGGTCTCGAGTTCGCGACCGCTCGCGAAGTGGCGCTCAAGTTGACCGAGTCGTGTCGCATCGCAGCCGGGCCTTTGACCGCGACAGATCTCGCTCACGGTCCGGTCGCCGCGCTCGACTCGTTGTTCCCTGTCTGGACGATCGCCTCGCGGGACGAGAGCCTTCCCGCGGTGATCGAGGCCGCGACTCGAGTGCGTGACGCCGGAGCGACGATCGTCGCCTCTGGCAGCGCAGCCGGCGAGATCGACGCGTCCTACACCTTGCCGGTCCCCGTGGCGCCGAGCCCGTTGCTCGCGCCGCTGCTGTCCGTGGTTCCGGGGCAGCTGTTCGCCGCCACGCTCGCGCAGGTGAAGGGTTACGACGCCGACAAGCCCGTTGGGCTGAACAAAGTCACGATCGCACGCTGAGCCTGAGTATCGGGACTGACCCGAGCTGGCTCAGGCCTCGACCCTGGAGAGCAGGGCACCCCGGCGACGAGCGGTGTCCCGCCAAACGCTCCTAGCGCCGCGTCATAGACTGTTGGACGCGTGGAACTCGCCTGTGCCTCATGCGGAGCCGCGCACCCGATCGGCGCCCGCTTCTGCAGTTCGTGCGGCGCCCCGCTCCAGCGGACCTGCCCGGGCTGCGGGTCGGAGCAGCCCGCGACCGCGACGTTCTGCTCTGTCTGCGGGATGGCCCTGCGGGACGACGCGCGTCGTGCACCAGCTACGGCGGGCGACCGTCAGGAAAGGCGCGTCGTCACCGTTCTCTTCGCCGATCTCGCGGGCTCGACTGCCCTTGGGGAGAGGTTGGATCCGGAGGAAGTGCGCGAGCTCCAAGGCGAGCTCTTCGCCGTGGTCAACAGCGAGGTCGAGAAATACGGCGGCACCAGCGAGAAGTTCGTCGGAGACGCTGTACTCGCCGTGTTCGGCATCCCGCAGGCGCATGAAGACGACCCGGAGCGGGCCGTCCGCGCTGCGCTGGCCGTGCAGGCGAGTTTCGGGTCGTTCAGCTCGCGTGTGCGAGACCGGCACGGTGCGGATGTCGCACTCCGCATAGGGGTCAATACGGGCGAGGTCGTCGCCGGCCGCGAAGCGGCGGCTCGTGGAGAGCTCATGGTCAGCGGTGACGCCGTCAACGTCGCGGCACGGCTGCAACAGAGCGCCGAGCCGGGAGACGTGCTCGTTGGCCAGCGCACTCACTCCGCCACCTACCGCGCAATCTCGTTCGAGCCATACGGCGACGTGGAGGCGAAAGGAAAGCAAGATCCGCTCTCCGCCTGGGTGGCGGTCTCGGCAGCCGCGGAGCAGGAAGCGAGGCCTCGTGGCGTGGCGGGGCTGACCGCGCCGATGGTCGGCAGAGACGAGGAGCTGGCCGTTCTGACCGCCCTTGCCGGGCGTGTGGAGCGAGAGCGCGCGCCGCAGTTGATCACCCTCTTCGGACCGGCAGGCGTCGGGAAATCTCGGTTGCTCGCCGAGATCGTCGAACGCCTTCCGGGTTCACGCCTGCTCAAGGGTCGCTGCCTTCCCTACGGCGAAGGCGTCACGTACTGGCCGCTCGCTGAAGCAGCGAAGACACATGCCGGGATACTCGAGACCGACTCGGCCGAGGTGGCGCTCGCCAAGCTGCGGGCTGCAATTGAAGCGGTCGTCCCGGAGGAGTACGTCGAGCGCGTGCTCGAGGCGGCAGCGTGGACGACCGGCTTCTCGCTTCCGAACGTGGTGAGCGTGGCCGACCCCCGCGAGATCGGACGTCGTCTGGGCGATGCGTGGACGCGCTACATAGCCGCTCTCGGACGGGAGCAGCTGACCGTGGTCGCCGTGGAGGACGTCCACTGGGGATCGAGCGCGCTCCTGGACCTTCTCGAGCAGCTGGCCGAGAGCCTGGTGGACACTCGCGTGCTGCTCGTCTGCACCGCCCGTCTGGAACTGCTGGAGGTGCGTCCAACCTGGGGTGCAGGCAAGCAGAACGCGACGACGCTCTCCCTCGCGCCGCTCTCCCCCGCCGAGTCAGAGGAGCTGGTGGTGTCGCTGCTCGGCGAGGCGCAGGTGCCGGGCGAGGTGCGGGGTCGGATTCTCGACAGCGCAGAGGGAAATCCCTTCTTCCTCGAGGAGATGCTGAACATGCTCATCGAGGAAGGCGCGTTGGAGCGGCAGAACGGTGCTTGGAACTCGACCGAACGGCTAGCGAACGTCTCGATCCCAGACTCGGTGCATGGCGTGATCGCCGCGCGAATCCGCGTGCTCGAGGCGGCAGCGTGGACGACCGGCTTCTCGCTTCCGAACGTGGTGAGCGTGGCCGACCCCCGCGAGATCGGACGTCGTCTGGGCGATGCGTGGACGCGCTACATAGCCGCTCTCGGACGGGAGCAGCTGACCGTGGTCGCCGTGGAGGACGTCCACTGGGGATCGAGCGCGCTCCTGGACCTTCTCGAGCAGCTGGCCGAGAGCCTGGTGGACACTCGCGTGCTGCTCGTCTGCACCGCCCGTCTGGAACTGCTGGAGGTGCGTCCAACCTGGGGTGCAGGCAAGCAGAACGCGACGACGCTCTCCCTCGCGCCGCTCTCCCCCGCCGAGTCAGAGGAGCTGGTGGTGTCGCTGCTCGGCGAGGCGCAGGTGCCGGACGAGGTGCGGGGTCGGATTCTCGACAGCGCAGAGGGAAATCCCTTCTTCCTCGAGGAGATGCTGAACATGCTCATCGAGGAAGGCGCGTTGGAGCGGCAGAACGGTGCTTGGAACTCGACCGAACGGCTAGCGAACGTCTCGATCCCAGACTCGGTGCATGGCGTGATCGCCGCGCGAATCGATCTGCTCGAGGCGGCCGCACGCGACGCGCTGCGCCGCTGCTCCGTGGTGGGCCGAGTCTTCTGGCCCGCCGCGGTCGACGTGGACGAGCAAGTGGTCGCACCGCTGAGCCGGACAGGGCTCATCTCCGACCAATC
>VAYL01000171.1:0-413 GCA_005884305.1 Actinomycetota bacterium | reverse complement strand
GAGGCAGCGTACGAACGCGCTGGCCTACAAGAAGCGAGGCTGCAGCTCGATCAGGCGCTTCCGCTGGCGACCGACGACCGACAGCGAGCGGCCGCGCTGCTCGGGCTGGCCCGTCTGGACCAGACCGAGGGACTTCACGAGAGCGCTCTCGAACGATTGGACGCTCTCGAGGGACTGTTGGGGCCAGACGACAGGCAGTTGCGCTCGGAAGCGCTCGGCTGGCGCTCGCGTGTGTGCTGGTTGACCGGCCGCTGGGATGAGGCACTTTCATCGGCGGAAGCCGCAATCCAGTCTCTCGCCGGTCTGCCGGAGTCACGCCAGCTTGCGCAAGCCCTCGCCCGCCGTTCCCAGCTCGAGATGCTCAAGCACCACCCGGACACCGTCGAGCACTCGAATGAGGCGATCGCAGTCGC
>VAYL01000170.1 GCA_005884305.1 Actinomycetota bacterium | reverse complement strand
TAGCGCGCTGACCTGAGCCACGGCCGAAACCTCTGTCCCCAGCGGGATCGCGGCGAGCGCGAGCGGCGCTGCCGCAAGGCGCCACCGGAGCTCCCCGATCTCGAGCGTGCGCCGAAACAGCGCATCCCCCACGAGGAAGCAAGCGACGCCACCGCTGAGCGCCAGCGCGCGTGCGAACGACAGCGGATCGCCGGGATGCGCGATGGCCTTCTCCAGGGCCGAGGCCAGCGCGATGATCCCGAACAGGATCAGCAGGTGCCAGTGGTAGAAGCCGTTCAGCGCTAGGCGCGGGCGCTCGCGGGGCGGGGCGGCGCGCATTGCCTCGAGTGCCTTCTCGTCCTCGCCCTGGCCGAAGTAGACCCACCACAGACAGGCCGTGAGCGCGAGCCCCAGCACGGCCACCGCGACCAGCCCGACCGCCAACGGGTGGCCGGCGGCCCCGATTCCCACCGCGACCACCGACTCCCCCAGCGCGACGATGACGACGAGCCCATGCCGCTCGACGAAGTGGCTCGGCGCGATCTCGAAGCGCGGATCCGGGGGGCGCAGCGACGGCAGGATGATCACCGCAACTGCGACTCCCCAGAGGATCCCTCGAGCTATGCCGCCGGCGATCCCGCCCGCCAGGATCGCGAGCGCGGCGACGACGTTCATCGGCGCGACCCTGAGGATTGCGGTGCCGGATGCACCCACCTGGCTGCGGCTGAAGAGACCCGAGTGGATGAGGATCACGACCAGATACGCCAGCCCGAACGCGATCCCACCGCCGGCGAACGCCGTCGGGATCGCGAGCGAGATCACCAGGAACGCCGCCATCCCGCCGAGCAGTAGGAGTTGGTAGGCCAGCCGGTCCGGCGCGACGACGTTCGTGAGCCAGGCGTACCCGCCGTACATCCACCAGATCACGACGAGCATCAGCCCGACGTGCAGGACACCGGTCCCGTTCGGGTGGCGCGCGAGCACGGTCGTGAGCTCCGTGATCGTGAAGACGAACACGAGGTCGAAGAAGAGCTCGAGGGTCGAGACGCGGACTTCTTCGCGCGCGCCGCCCTCGTCCTGTTCGATGAGCCGATCCTCGCCGTCGACGATGGTGCGGTCCACGACGGCAAGTATGCGAAGTCGTCACAACGCATGAATGTTTCGTGCCGGATCGGGGCCTAGGCTTGGCGCATGGCTCAGGTGGACCAAGCGCAGGCCACCCTGGCGCTCCAGGGGCTCGAGGGATTCGACGAATCCCAGGCGACCGACGGGGAGCTTCGGCTGTACAAGGGCGCCCGGGACCCCGATTCGCTGCTCGCGCACGTCGGCCACCGCTCGTTCCGTCCAGGCCAGCGCGAGGCGGTCGAGGCGGCTCTGGCCGGGCGCGACGCACTGATCGTCATGCCCACCGGCGGCGGCAAGAGCCTCTGCTACCAGCTGCCCGGACTCGCCTCATCGAAGCTCACCGTCGTCGTGAGCCCGCTGATCGCGCTCATGGCCGACCAGTGTCGCCGCCTCGCCGGCGACGGCCATCCCGTCGTGATGATCGCCTCGGGCATGGGCGAGGAGCGCAACCGCGACGCCCTCGCACGGGTTCGCGATGGCCGTGCCCGGATCGTCTACTGCTCGCCGGAGCGGTTCGCCTCAACGGCGTTCCTCGACGCGCTGGCCGCCCGCGAGGTCGATCTGATGGCGATCGACGAAGCGCACTGCGTGTCCGAGTGGGGCCACGACTTCCGGCCGGACTACCTGCGGCTCCCGCGGGCGATCGAGCGTCTCGGTCGGCCGGCGGTGATCGCCTGCACCGCGACCGCGACCCAGGTGGTGGCGGCCGAGATCGCAGCACGCCTCGGCCTGCGGGACCCGCTGATCGTCCGCTCGGGCTTCGACCGCCCCAACATTTCCTTCGACATCGTCAATTTCGAAGGCAAGGGCTCCAAGGCCCGCAAGCTCGCGCTCCTCGACCATGGTCTGCGCGAGCGCGAGAACACGCCGGCGATCGTCTACTGCGGCACGCGCCGCGATACCGAGGCCGTCGCCGACGCCCTTCGATCGAGCGGAGCGCTGGCGGTCGCGTACCACGCGGGCATGCAGCCCGACGAGCGAGCCTCCGCGCAGCATCGCTTCATGTCCGGCGACGCCCAGGTCATCGTCGCTACCAACGCCTTCGGCATGGGCATCGACAAGGCCAACGTTCGCTCGGTGTGGCACTGGGCGATCCCGACGAGCGTCGAGGCCTACTACCAGGAGGCGGGACGCGCCGGTCGCGACGGCGAACCCGCGCGGGCGGTGCTTCTCGCCGGGCGCTCCGACCTCGGCCGGCTGGTGCGCTTCAACCAGCAGCGCGCCGTCGCGCCCGAGGCGATCGGCTCCTACCTGGACGAGCTCCGCGTGCTGGCCGACGGCGACGGCTCGCTGGTGATCGACAACCCGCGCGATGACGCCGACCGCATCCGGCTCGCGATCGCGGAACGGGCCGGCGCATGCGCTGTCGAGCCCGCTCCCGGCGGCCGCCTTCTCGTCAGGGTCGGGGATCAGCTCGATCCGCGACGTGCCGCCGCGGCGTGCCGCGTGGCCAAGGACCGCGGCTGGCGTGCCTATCGCGCCGTCGAGACCTTCAGCTTCTCGGGCGTGTGCCGCCGGCGGAACCTGCTGGACCACTTCGGGGATTCGCGGGCCGGCCAGCCACTCGGCAGGTGCTGTGACGTGTGCGATCCGGACACCGGTCTCCCCGATCCCGACACGCTGCGCGTCGCCGCGCGCCGTTCCGCGCCTGTGACATCCACCCCGCCCGCCGAGCTCTCATCCGCTGATGCCGAGCTCTTCGAGGCGCTCAAGGTGTGGCGCCTCGGGGCGGCGGCCGGCAAGCCCGCCTACACGGTGGCGCACAACCGCACGCTCGAGGCGATCGCCGCGTCGCGCCCCACCGAGCTCGGCGCTCTGGGGCGAATCCACGGGATCGGTCCGGCGTTCCTCGACCGCCACGGCAACGAGGTCCTCGCGCTCGTCGCCGGCCACGGACGTCCCCCCGGTCAGGTGCCGAACTGTGACACGCCTCGCGGGTAGCGTTCGCGCCCTTCGTCCGGCTCGTCGAGCGGGCGCCGCTGGATTTCGGGGGTCCTCCGGATCTCTTAAGTGAAAGGGCATTCCGCGCAGCCCAACAATTCGAGGACTCGCGGAGCTGGAGGGCCCGGACGCGCCCGACAGGATTCGAACCTGTGACCTCTGGTTTCGTAGACCAGCGCTCTATCCAACTGAGCTACGGGCGCGGGATCGGGGGAGCACCCCCGGGGCGAACGATTGTATGGCGTCGTGCTGGGGAAATCGTCCTACAGTTTCGGACCAGGACGCGAGCCTAGGAGGAGGCAGATCGTGCGGAGGAGGCGCCTCGTAGCG
>VAYL01000169.1 GCA_005884305.1 Actinomycetota bacterium | reverse complement strand
GTCGCGAACCCTGCGGAAAACTCCCTAGTTCCGGGCTTCGACGGCACCCAACGGGGTCACCTGGCGACGCTCCACGCGGCGAGCTTCCCTTTGTCGCGCACCGAGGGGGAGTTCGCGGCAGAGGCCACCATGAAGATGCCTGCCGCAGGGGCGTTCATGGCGCTCGTCGAGTACCAGCCGGACGAGAAGCTCGTCCCGGGCGAGGGATTATTCGAGTCCCGCGAGGTGCCGCGTGCCCTGGCCCCAGATGATTTCCACCCCGAGACGCTCATGGTGCCGCGGCCCGGTCAGGTCGGCCTGCAGCGCTTCTTCACCGCCGGGGTCCGACCGTTCTGCCTGTATGCGGTCATCGGCTCCCGAGGCGCCGCGGCGCGAGGCTCCGCGGCGATCACCGAGGTGCTCGGATCCCTCGTGATCATCTGAGGCCGAGCCGCGCAAATTGCGGCGATCGGCGCGAACGGTTCCGTCCATCCCCGCGCATACGCTGGGCTCGCTCGTGGCAAGTAACGCTAACCTCGCCGCCATGCGGCACCTGACGCCGGTTCCGGACCCAAAGCCGCCGCCGAAGCTGGCCGAGCGAGAGGAGGCGAAGCCGCGGATCGCCGAGCTCGAGCGCTGGGCGACCGTGCTGCGGATCGACTGCGTGCGGATGCTCGCGGTCGCGAAGTCCGGGCACCTGGACTCCTCGCTCTCGGCCGCCGACATCGTGGCCGCTCTCTACTACCGGGTCCTTCGCCACGATCCGGAGAATCCCGAGTGGCCGGCGCGCGACCGGTTCGTCCTGTGCAAGGGACACGCCGCGCCAATCCAGTACGCGGCGCTCGCCCAGCACGGGTACTTCCCGCTGGAGGAGCTGATGGGGCTGCGGCAGATCGGCGCCCAGCTTCAGGGCCACCCCGACATGCGCCGGACGCCGGGCATCGAGGTCTCCACCGGCTCGCTCGGCCAGGGGTTGTCGATGTGCGTCGGGATCGGCCTCGCGCTGCGACTCGACGGACTGGCGGAGACGGCGCACGTGTTCGGCGTGCTGTCCGACGGCGACTGCCAGGAGGGCCAGACGTGGGAGGCGGCAACGGCCGCCGTCCACTTCGGCGTCCCCAACATCACCGCGATCGTCGACTACAACCATCTCCAGACCGACGGGACCACGGAGGAGGTCATGGACATCCGGGACGTCCGGGCCAAGTTCGAGGCGTTCGGGTGGGACGCGGTCGAGATCGACGGCCATGACATGGGGCAGGTCGTCGAGGCGCTCGAGCGCAGCCGTACGCTCCGCAAGCCGGCCGCGATCGTCGCCCAGACGAAGAAGGGCAAGGGCGTGTCGGCGATGGAGGGCCGGTTCGGCTTCCACGGCAAGGCAGCGGTGAGCCCGGAGTTCGCCGCCGACGCGCTGGAGGAGCTGATGGCCACGCTCGAGGAGCAGACCAAGGCGCTTCACGAAGAGGGCGGAGGCGAGTCGTAGCGATGCCGGCCGAGGCGAAGACCGAGCCGACGCCGACCCGCGCGGGATATGGCGACGCCCTGGCGGACCTTGGCGAGAGCCATGACGACGTCGTCGCGCTCGACGCCGACCTCGCCGTCTCCACGCAGGCGATCAAGTTCGGCAAGAAGTTCCCGGAGCGGTTCTTCAACGTCGGCGCGGCCGAGGCGAACATGATGTCGATGGCCTGCGGGCTAGCCGCCACCGGCAAGGTTCCGTACTGCTCGACGTTCGCGGTGTTCGCCGCGGGCCGCGCGTACGACCAGGTCCGGCTCGGCATCGCGCACAACGAGCTCAAGGTGAGGATCGGTGCCTCCCACGGTGGCGTCTCGCTCGGCGAGGACGGAGCGTCGCACCAGATGATCGAGGACATCGCGCTGATGCGGGCGATGCCGCGGATGACCGTGGTGGTGCCTGCCGACTACAACCAGGCCTACCGGGCCACGGCGGAGTCATACGAGCGCGACGAGCCGATGTACATGCGCTTCGGCCGTCCGGCGACGCCGGGCGTCTACGACGACATTCCCGAGACGCTTGGGACCGGCGTCGACGTCCTGCGCGAGGGCAAGGACATCTCGTTGATCGGCACGGGCCACATGGTCTGGCGCGCGTTGGAGGCGGCCGAGTCGCTCGAGGCCGAGGACGGAGTGGAGGCCGAGGTACTGAACGTCTCGATCGTCAAGCCGCTCCACTCGGAGACCGTCCTGGAGTCGCTCGGCAAGACCGGCGTAGCCGTCACCGCCGAGGAGCATCGCGTCGTCGGCGGCCTGGCGGACGCCGTGCGCCAGGTGGCCGCGGAGCAGCATCCGGTGCCGATCTTCGCTGTCGGCTTGGGCGACGAGTTCGGCATCTCCGGCACCGGTGAGGCGTGCATGGAGCACTTCGGCCTGACCGCGCGCGGCATCGCCGACCGGGCCCGCGAGGCCCTGGTGCTCAAGCCGATCGTCTCGCGCCCGCCGCTCTTCGGTCCGGAGTGGACCTAGCGGACCCCGTACCACGCGCCACTTCGGAGCGAATCCCGGGCGAGTAGGGGGAGAAGCGGTGATGCAGTCCGCGAGGCCCCAGTGCATTCGTCGAGTGTGTGATCGAGCCGATATATGCAGCCAAAACACTTACTCGATGGCTGAGTGATTGGGTGCCCTATATGGCCCCCAATCACGCACTCGAGTCCGTTTCGGCGCCAGTCGATAGGCGCGGGCGGCCCCACTTGCCCAGTCCGCCTCGTCGAAGTGGACGTAGCGGGGACCGCTAGAACCGGCGGGGCAGCCGCGGCAGCCCGCGCAGCAGGCGCTTGGCCACTCCCCTGAGCGTCTGCTTGCCGTAGTCGTGGTTCGGGTCGAACTCGGTGAGGATTGCCACGGCGATGCGGTACCGGTGGCGCTGAAGGAATGCGACCTGGTGGTCCACGCGGCCGGTGCCGCTTCCCCAGCCGCCCTTGAAGTAGAGGTTCCAGCGGGCCAATGATGCCCGCAAGGAGGCGCTTTGCGTACTTCCAGTGACGGTGCGGGATGTAACGCCGAAGGCGATACATGAATCGCACCTGGTCGCGCGCGCTCGTTCGGCTGAGCCCCCAGACCTGGTTGTACTGGAAGTCCCGCATGTGGGCGTCGTGGGCAAGGCGCTCGATGGCGTCCCGCCCGACGATGTCCCTGACCCGGGTCGCGGCGAGGTTGTCCGAACGGCGGATCATCGGTCCGAGGAGGCCACGATCGCTGGAATTGAGCGGGCGGTGACGAACCGAGTCCTGGCGCAGATAGGTCGCCAGCAACATCACCTTGAACACGCTGGCCGCCGGGGCGGTTCCGGCGCCGTGGAACTGGTGCATCCGCCCGTCGAGGTCGATCACCGCGAACGTGACGTCTCCCGCGCGCTCCTGCGCGTAGCGCTCGGCGGGCTTCATGTGCGGGCTCCAGCCGGCGCCGCCCCAGCTCAGCGAGCCTTGCTGCGACTGGCCGGACGAGGCAACCGCGGGCATGGCGAGCGCGACGAGCGCAACCGCAACTGCAACCGCGATCGTGAGCCGCCTCCGCACGGCCTTAGGATAAGCCCGGCCGTGCGGCGGACGATCGGCTTCCTCACGCTCCTGGCGCTCGCGTCGGCATGGATTCCGGCGGGCGCAACCGCGGCGCCGACCTTGCGGATGCGGGTCATTCCCAGGGTGACCGAGTTCCAGCGACCGGTGGCGATCCGCGGCCGGGTCGGCAAGGCGAAGGGCCGGGTCGTCTCCCTGGAGGCTGACCGGTTCCCGTTTCAGAAGGGGTTTCAGCAGGTGGCGCGGCAGCGGACTCATCGCCACGGCGCCTTCAGCTTCCATGCGCGCCCCGGTCATGCGGTGCGCTATCGCGTCGTGTCGGGCTCGCTCACCAGCCGGGTTGCGCCGGTCTATGTCGAGCCGGCGGTGATCCACCGGCACTGCAATCTCTGCGGCGCCTCGAGCACGGCCGGGAAGAAGACCCTGCGCCTGTCGTTCCAGCTGCGCTTTCCCGAGGACGCCTACCCGACCGAGTCGGCGAAGCGCGTCTTTTTCTATTACGGCCAGCGAAACCGGTCGGACCGGCCGCCGGCCGCACTGCGCCTCGCCGAGACGGTTGGACAGAGGAGGATGAGCGGCCAGACGACCTCGGTGACGATCGGGCATCGAGTACGACTGCCGCACCGCTACCGCTTCGCGATCGCGGCCTGTCTGCGGACAACGATGGCGACCGACGGGATCGGCCTGCCGGGTGCGCCCGGCTCCCACGGGTGCGGCGGCGCCCGGATCACCTACCGGCAGTCGCGTCACTGGCTCGGGTGACAGGCACCTGGTAAGTCGCGCGCGACTTACCAGGGAGGTGCAACTGGCCGTGCAACTGTGAGGAACCGCTAACGCACTTCGGTACCCTTCCGCGGACGCTTCGGCAGGCCCGCAGGGGGATGGGCAGAGGATTGACCGGGGCGTCGAAGAAACACGCTGGCATGGCACTACTCCCGACACGCAGACGGCGCAACCGCGCTGCCGCTGAGCCGACGTCACGCTCGCGGCAGGGCGATACGCCCGCGGCCAATCGCCGCCCGCCGATCGTCGAGCTTCGCGACGCGACCGTCGTCTACCCGGGCGGCCACGTCGCGCTCGAGCGCGTGTCGTTCGGGATTCAGCGCGGTGAGTTCGTCTTCGTGGTCGGTCCCACCGGCTGCGGGAAGTCGACCTTGATCAGGACCCTGATCGGCGAGGTCAGGGCCGCGCGCGGTCAGGTGCTGATCGCCGGCCACGACATCGACCGGCTGCGGAAGCGCCGGATCCCGCATCTGCGCCGCCGGATCGGGACCGTGTTCCAGGACTTCAAGCTCCTGCCGAACCGGACGGTCTATGACAACGTCGCCTACACCCTCAAGGTCACCGGCGCCTCTCGCGGAGACATCCGCCGCAAGGTGCCCGAGATCCTGCGCCTCGTCG
>VAYL01000146.1 GCA_005884305.1 Actinomycetota bacterium | reverse complement strand
CAGGACCTGGCCCCATGGCTGGTGGTACCAGATCGTGACGTTCGGCCTGATGCGCTTGACGAGGCGTTTCACGGCGCGACTCTCCGGCTCCGAGAAGGGATGCGGCCCGGGGTAGTAGCCGTTCGAGGGCGAAACGCCGTCCTTCCACCGGTACGAGAAGTTGCGATTGAGATCGACGCCGTGCGCGTTCTTGCGGGTGTTGGCAGCCACGCCGTCCGGATTGACGGTCTTGACGACCCAGAGCTTCACGTGAGCGGCGTCGCCGTACCGGTGCCGGAGGACGTGGACGATCTTGTGTCCCGCGGTTTCGTTGCCGTGAATCGAGCCGACCACGAGCCCGGTGCGCTTTGCGTCGGGATCGCCGACCTGCGTCGCGACGAGCTTCCTCCCGTCGACGGAATGGCCGAAGGTGATCCGGCGATTCGAGGCGCTCGCTGTCGGGGCGAGCGCGGCGAAGGCGGTCGCGAGGCCCAGCGCCGCCATCCCGACAGCTATCCGTCTCGGCGATCTCACCCGCATCGAAGGCAAACGGTAGTTCCTCGTATGGATCCCGGGGCTGGATCGATCCGCGGCGAATCTCATACGCGACTCTGAGTTCTGGCGGCGGACCTGAAATCCTGAGAAACTCGTACTAACGCCAGGTGGCGCGGTTGCTCATCATTACCTGCGTGAGCACAACACTCGCGCTCTCGGCCTGTGGAGGGGGTGCCGACCCCGAAACGACCGGCATGTCCGGCGCACGGCACGCCGGTCTATCACCGTCTACCAAGCGAGCATTGAAAGTGCGCGCGAAGCCGGTCTCGCCCGTTGTCAAGCCGAAGAGCGGTAGCCCCGAGACGCCGATCGTCGTCGCGTTCACAGCCGGTGATCGAACCGGCGTCATCGGACAGGCGCGTCGCGGCTACGAAGCCTACGTTCGCGGGCCAGGTCGCATCGGCTGCCAGTTCGACACCGCCGCCGGCGGGCGATACACGAGGGCCGGGCAGCCGGTCAGGATCGTCCTCGATCCTGGCGAGATGGAGGGACCGAACACATGGTGTTCTGGCCCTTTCCACGGCACCGTCAAGCTCCAAATCGGCTACGCCTGTCCGTCCCACGGGGCCTGCCACATACCCAAAGGCTTTCCGAGAATCCGGCCGCAGACGGTTGGCCACTTCCGGTTCGAAATTCAGCAATAACGACGGGCCGGATTGGCATCACTTCGGTGACAAGCCGCATGAGCAAGCTAGCTTCACGACTCCGCCTGCCTTCGTTCTGGCTCCGAAATCGTCACGGCGCGAAGCTGCCTGCCTCCTAGATGTTGACCCAAGCGTCCCGGCGGGACGCGAGATACTGCTCGGGCGATGTCGAAGGAGAACGTCGAAATTGTCCGGCGCTCGATCGACGCCTATAACCGCCGCGACTTGGACGCAGTTCGCAGACTGAATCATCCCGACATAGAGGTGGATTGGTCGGCGTCGCGAGGTCTCGCCGCGCACATCTACCGAGGCTCGGACGAGGTCATGAGCTTCTACCAGGACTTCCTTGAACTCTTCGACGTCAAGATTGAGCCGGAAGGGTTCATCGAGTCCGGAGATTTGGTCGTCGTCCCTAACACGAGCCGAAACCGGGGGCGGGATGGCATCGAGACGGTCGCTCGCAGCGCGCTCGTCTTCGAGGTTCGCAGCGACCTCATAGCCCGCATGTGCCTCTATCAGGAAACGCATGAAGCCCTCGAAGCCGCCGGGCTTTCGGAGTAGGCGATGTCGATCTGTCTGGCGAGGGCCTCCGTCTCTTCATGGGACGGCCGGATCGAGTCGGCGCTCTTCCAACTCAGCGCGCGCCGCGTTCATCGGTCTCGGCGTCCAGCTGATCTCGAGCAAGTTGAGCTCCTCGATCAGGTTGCCGCCGCCCAGCCGCAAACCCCGATTCCGCCGGGGGGATTATGAGTCCGCTGCTCTGACCAACTGAGCTACCGGCCCCGGATATTCAGTTAGCCGCTATCCAGTCCCGGTGTAGGCTCGATGCGTCCATGGACGGATGCCGAGCAGGCACTCGGCAGGCTACGAACGCCGCTTGGCCTCCGCCCAATCGATCAAGGGAGGCAACATGCCCGCCAAGCGCCGTTTCCGGTCCCTCAGCCCACCGCTGCACGCCGGCCCCCGAGCCACGCTCCTCGGCGTCGCTACGGTGATCGCGCTCGCCGTCGGCGCGAGCGCCGCCCTCGCCGACACCGGCAGCGTCTATGTCGACGGCAACTCCAACGTCGCCGCCGGGCACGACTTCTTCGGCGGCACCACTCCAACCAACGGGGGCAACGTCGGCATCGGCTACTCGGTGATGCCCGCGCTCACCACCGGCATCAACAACCTGGCGAGCGGCACCGACGCGCTCCACGGGAACTACAGCGGCAGCCAGAACGTCGCGACGGGCACCGACGCGCTCTTCTTGAACCCCACCGGCAACGACAATGTTGCGACCGGTTTCTGGGCGCTCAAAAACACCACCGGCAACACGAACATCGGCCTCGGCGCCGGCGCCGGCGTCAACCTGACCTACGGCAACAACAACATCGACATCGCGAATCAAGGCGTCGCCGGGGAGTCGGGGGTGACCCGGATCGGCACCGCCGGCGCTCAGCACGCGACGTTGATTTCGGGCATCTGGAACAAGACGATCGGCGGCACCACGAAGGCTGTGGTCGTGAATGGGGCCGGGAGGCTCGGGACGGCGCCCGCGCCCGCGGCACCCGCGCTCAAGAACCAAGCTCGGACGATCGGCCACCTGCGAGCTCAGGTGAGGCACGAGGGCGCCGAGATCGCGAGGCTTCGTCAGCTAGTGCAACGGCGCACGAGGTGAATCAGCCACTATGTCGCCTCGTAAGGCCTCGCGGTCGCGGCGGAGCCCCTCGAAGCCGCCGGGCTTTCGGAGTAGCCGAATCTGGCGCTGACCGCCCGGAGTGGGCCGGGGTGGATTCGAGGACACTGGATGAAGCTCCACGCTAACGCCCGCACCTGCCCGAACGGCCGTCTTCTGCTCGTCACCCGCATCGCTAGAGGGTCGCACCGCTATGTCTGGGCCGAGATCGCGATTCCGGCATAAGCGACGCCCGCGGCACGTCGCTCGCGGGAACTCTCGCCGACAGCTGATCGCACGAGCGGTGCTGCACCGAGCGCAGCAGCTAGTTCGCCTGAGCGGCCCGCGTCTCGCGAAGGGCGAGGTCGGCGCGCTCGATCAGCGCCGCCAGGGAATCCTCTGGCCGCAGCTCGGCCAGGCCGACGGTCACGGAGGCGTCGGGATCGCCGTCGGAGAAGGCATCCTGAATGTCGCCGAAGACTTGCCGCGCCTGGTGGACGGTTGCGTCGCTGACGGCACAGACGA
>VAYL01000145.1:611-4634 GCA_005884305.1 Actinomycetota bacterium | reverse complement strand
CTTTCGCGTGAAAGCAGAAGCGCGAGACAAGTACGAGCTCCAGCTGGTCGCCCGAGGTGCGCGATGGTTGCGCGATGGTCCCGTCACGCACGATCACCACAAGCGAGCGACCGCCGTCGGTCGGGCTGAAATGGCCTATCCGGGCGGTTCTCGCGATTTGCTGGCTCTTCGCAGACGAGGCGGCGAAGGAATCGAACCTTCCAAGCGGTGGGCTGCACCGCCCTGCTGGCTTTGAAGGCCAGATGGGCCACCAGACCCCTGCCGCCCCGCGGCAAGCCTAGTCCCGGCTGGCCGCTTGTAGGTCAGGTGTTCACGCCCGAAGGCGGCGTTTCAGTACTCGTCGTGGCGACGGATCCAGAGAGGTTCGTCGGCCGACTCGTTGCGACCCTGCGTTGTCCGGTCGAGCAGCGCGTAGAACGGCATCGCCGGCTCCAGTCCGCGCGCGGTGGTGACGTAGGTCCGGTACACCGTCCCGTCGTCGAGCACGTACGCGCTCAGCCCCGGCCCCTCGGCCACGTAGCTTGCGACGTCCGTCCCGCACATCTTCGCGTTCTGCGTCACGGTCAGCGGGATCTCGCCATCCAGGAAGGGGCGGACGTGAACCCGAGGTCGCGGTTGAAGTCGGTGCCTCCCGCTGAGACCCAGGGCAGGTTCCAGCCCATCCGCTGCCTGTAGCCCTGGAGCTTGTCGATGGGGCCTCGAGAGACGAGCAGCATGGTCACGTCCCGCGCCGCCAGGTGCGGCGCGCTCGCAGCGAGGGCGTCGGTGATCGAGGAGCAGACGGGACAACCGGCGTCCCAGGTCGGGCCGAACATGAAGTGGTAGATGAGAAGCTGCGAACGCCCGTCGAACAGGTCCGCGAGGCGCTTGTCCCCGTCGACGGTGTCGAAGCTGTAGTCCTTCTCGACGGACACCCAGGGCAGCTTCCGGCGCTGCTCGGCGAGCTCGTCGCTCATCCGCGTGAGCTCCTTCTCGCGCTTTAGCAGCTCGTCCCTTGCGGCTTGCCACTCCTCCTGCGTTCCGACGGTGCGGTTCGTCATCGCCTTTTCCTCCTAGTTGTCGTGGTTTGATTCGCTTGCTCGCGCGCCGCGGCCTCGGCCATGCGCTTGATCGCGTGGAGCCGCCGGTCCCATCCCGCCGCGACCTCGGCCATCGATTGGGCGGCTGCGTCCAGGCGCTCCGGGCGGACCGAGAAGCGGACTTCCCGGCCCTCGCGTCGCGACTCCACGAGACCGGCGCGCTCGAGGACCGCGAGGTGCTTCGCCGTCGCTTGCCGGGTGACGGGCAGCTCGCGCGCGAGGCTCGTGGCCGTCTCCTCCCCACCGGCGAGTAGACGGTCGAGCACCCGCAGGCGGGTCGGCTCGGCGACCGCCGACCATTGCCTGTCCTCGTCGAGCGCAGTCGTCATTCCGGTGCCGGTTCGGTGAGCTTGCTGGAGAGGTACGCGCGGAGCCGGCCGAGGTGGTTGTCCCAGCCGGCGCTGTGGCCGTCCACCGTCCGCTCCGTCTCGTCCTCGGGCCCGGGCAGGTTGCGAAAGCCGCTCTCCACCAGCCGCAGCCGGGTCTTCTCCCCCTCGGGATTGAGGCTGAACTCGACGAGCACGGAGTTGTTCGGATCGGGCTCGGCACCGGCCGGGTGCATCCACCGAAAGGAGAAGTAGTGGGGCGGCTCGAGCTTCTCGACCCGCAGGGCCGCGGTGACCGGCTCCTCCGGGTCTACGGTCGCCTTGCCCCCTGGCTCCCAGGTGAGCTCTCCGGCGCCCCCGGGCCGTGGGTCCAGTTCGGCCGCCTCGCTGAACCACGAGACGATCTGGTCGGGCTCCGTGATCGTCCGCCAGACCACCTCGGGAGGCGCCTCGATGAGGATCTCTCGCTCGATGCGGTCTTGGATCACGCTTGTGCCTTCCCAGGTAGACGTGCAACCAGGGGTTGCGAGTGTATAGCAACCGCTGGTTGCGCTTTTGTCAGACGCCCGCGCGGCGCAGGATGTGGCGGTCGCCGTGCCGGACCGTCGTCTTGGTCGCGTCCAGGTGCTCGAGGAGCGCCTGCGCGTACTTGCGCGAGGTGCCAAGGGCGTCCCGGAGCTCGGGCAGCGTGATCTCTCCCCTCTCCTGCGCCAGCTCAACGGCTCGGGCGCGCAGCTCTTCGAGCGCGCCGCGCTCGTAGTAGGTGTCCGGCGAGACCCGGACGGCCAGACCGTGATCCACCAGGCGGTCGAGCGCCGCGACCGCATCCCGCGACGGGATGCCGACTCGCTCCGCGACCGTACCCGCGGCTCGCGGCTCCGCACCGTCGGCCTTGAGCACGGCCAGCATGAGCTGCGCGCGGTGGTCCAGCGGCTCGCGCGGTTCCTGCGGCGCAGCGCGCGCAGCTGCGGCACGCTGCCGATTCGCCTCCGCGCGCCGGCGCTCCTCGTCGGCGATGACCGCGTCCAGGCCACGCTCGCGGATTGCCGTGAGCCGCGCCGCGGCGCCGGACCGAGCGCCGTGGCGCCTTGGAGCCGGGTCAAGCACCCGCCCGCCACCGATCGTGCGCGGCGGTGAGATCCCCCGGAGCACGAACCGATCCCCGTCCCGCGCGACGAGCGGCGCCTCGAGGCGAAGCTGAGCCAACCCGTCGCCGAGAGCGACTACTCGCGCCGGAACGGCCCTCGTCCCGTGGTGGACCTGGACGCGGCGGCCATCGGCGTCGCCGCGGGTCGCGAGCTCGACGTCCAGGCGGTAGGACGGCTCGAGTCCGGCCCCCGGCGTGGTCACCGCGTCTCCTCGCGCGATGTCGCGCGCCGCGACGCCGCCGAGGTTGAGCGCCACGCGCTGGCCGGCGCGGCCCGCCTCGGCATCGCGATTGTGGACCTGAACGCTGCGTACGCGGGCGCCGATTCCGCTGGGAAGGATCTCGACCGCCGTGCCGGCCGCCACGGCACCGCTCCAGAGCGTGCCGGTGACGACGGTCCCGATGCCCCGCAGGCTGAAGGACCGGTCCACGTGCAGCACGGCCGGCTCGTCGGAGCCGTCGGCGCGCGACTGCCGTTCCCCTTCCACTTGGTTGGCGAGCGTGACGAGCTCAGTTCGCAGATCATCCAGTCCCTCTCCGGTCAGGGCGCTCACCTCGACCAATGGGGCGCTCGGCAAGAGCCCCGCCACCTCGTCACGGGCGAGCTCCCGGGCCTCGTCGCCCGCGCGATCGCACTTGGTGAGGGCGACGATGCCGTTTCGCACCTCGAGCGCGGCGAGCACGTCCAGGTGCTCGCGCGTCTGCGGCATCACCCCCTCGTCGGCGGCGACGACCAGGATGAACATGTCGAAGCCGGTCGCGCCCGCGACCATGGCGCGGATGAAGCGCTCGTGGCCGGGCACGTCGACGACGCTCAGCGAGCGCCCGTCCGGCAGCGCGAGCTCGGCGTACCCGAGCTCGATCGACAGCCCCCGCTCCCGCTCCTCGGCGAGCCGATCGGTGTCGATGCCCGTCAGCGCCTTGATGAGCGCCGTCTTGCCGTGGTCGACGTGCCCCGCGGTGCCGATCGTGAGCGGGATGTGCCCAGCCGGCCCCATTCAGGCGACGTGCTCGTGCACGGCGGCACCCGCCGCCTCGGCCTCCGCGTCGCTCATCGTGCGCGGATCGAGGAGCACCCTCCCGTCCTCGATCCGGGCGATGACGGGCGGGTCGCCGCGCCGAAGCGCGCCGGCGAGAGCGGCCGCTCCCGCCGAGCCGGGCTCGACGGCGCACACGGGTCCCTCGAGCTCCGTCAGGGGAAGCGAGCCGCCGCCGGCACGGGACACCGAGGTGATGACCTCCGCCGCGGAGCCGATCGCGTCCGCGATCCGCTGGGCCCGGCCGGCGAGCTCGGACTCGTCCGCCCGCAGCATGGCGATCGCGGGTATCGCTGCGGGGCCCTCGTCGCGATACAGGCGCAACGTCGCCTCCAGCGCGGCGAGCTGAAGCTTGTCGAGGCGCATCGCCCGAGCGAGCGGATGCTTGCGGCACGCCTCGATGGCAGCCGCGCGCCCCGTGAGGATGCCGGCCT
>VAYL01000145.1:0-540 GCA_005884305.1 Actinomycetota bacterium | reverse complement strand
CCATGGCCCCCGAGCCGAGATCGTCGATCAGGGCGAGGCCGTGAGCGCCGGCGAGCTCGCGTAGCCCTTCGAGCGGGGCCTCCTCGACGAACCCGACGGTGCGGAAGTTGGACTGGTGAACCCGCATGATCGCCGCGGTCTCGGGGCCGATCGCAGCCTCGTAGTCGGCAATCCGGGTGCGGTTCGTCGTGCCCACCTCCAACAGGCGCGCGCCCGACTGCATGAGGATCTCCGGTATCCGGAACGAGTCGCCGATCTCGACGAGTTGCCCGCGCGCGATGACGACCTCGCGCCCGGCAGCCAGCGCGGCAAGGGCGAGGAGGACCGCGGCCGCGTTGTTGTTCACGGCCAGCGCGCCCTGGGCGCCTGAGAGCGACCGCAAAAGCTCCTCGAGGTGGGCCTGGCGGCTGCCGCGCTCCCCGGTCTCGAGGTCGAGCTCGAGGTTGGAATAAGAGGTGCCGATCCGCGCCGCCGCCTCGGCCGCGCACGGCGCCAGCGGAGCCCGGCCGAGATTGGTGTGGAGGATCACGCCGGTCGCGT
>VAYL01000144.1:3894-6808 GCA_005884305.1 Actinomycetota bacterium | reverse complement strand
CTTGCCGCAGCGCTGATGTTCTACGGGCTCTACAACGCGATCACCGAGAAGCTCTTCACGTAGAAGAAAGCCTCGGCCCCTTCAGCCGGATCGGCGTAGAAGGGCAAGTACGGGCAGCTCGTAACGCTCGACGATTCGAGTGAGTGATTCACTGGACATATTCCGGTCAAGCGCACACTCGATCGCCTGCGGCCCTCCCGTACTTGCCCTGCCGACGCAACGGCCGGGCGCCTCGTTCGGACACAATGGACACATGCGCGTCTCGGCCAAAGCGGACTACGCGGTGCGGGCGGCGATCGAGCTTGCCGCCGGACACGACTCCGGGCCCATCAAGGGGGAGCAGGTCGCCGACGCCCAGAACATCCCGCTGCGCTTCCTCGAGAACATCCTCGGCGATCTGCGCCACCACGGGCTCATCGAGAGCCGCCGGGGCGCCGAAGGCGGTTACTGGCTCAGCCGGCCACCCGAGGAGATCACGATCGGGGAGGTGATGCGGGCCGCGGAGGGCCCGCTGGCAGACGTACGGGGGGAGCGCCCCGACGAACTCGAGTACGCCGGGGCTGCCGAGCCGCTGCGGGAGGTATGGGTGGCCCTCCGGAACAACGTCCGCGGGATCCTCGACAACGTCACGCTCGCGGACGTGATCGCCGACCGGATCCCGTCCGGCGTCAAGGAGCTCGGCAAGAAGCCCGACCTCCGGGCCTATTGAGCTAGGCGGCCTGCAGCTCCTCGGTAGAGGGCGCGTGCCCGTCGGGCGATGTGCCGTTGTCGCTGTCGAACACCCGTGCCCGGCTTGGCCGCACGTAGACGATCTGGCCCTTCTCGAGCTCGAGCTCCTCGGCTTCCGCCTGCGTGATCTGCGCCCAGAGACCGTCGCCGTCGGCGAGCACGAGCTCGACGCGGACCTCGAAGCCCAGATGCACCAGGTGCTCGATCATCGCCTCGTCGGCTCCCGGCTCGGGGCGCTGAAGGATCTCCACGTCGTGCGGGCGCACGAACAGCGATCCGAGGCGGTTGACGGCACCTACGAATCCCATGACGAACTCGCTTCGCGGATGCTCGTAGAGCTCGCGCGGCGCGCCGGCCTGCTCGACGTGGCCCTGATTCATCACCACGATCTGCTCGGCGACCTCCATCGCCTCCTCCTGGTCGTGGGTTACGAAGATGGTGGTCACGTGGACCTCGTCGTGGAGGCGGCGAAGCCAGGCTCGCAGCTCCTTGCGCACCTGAGCGTCAAGCGCGCCGAAGGGCTCGTCCAGGAGCAGCACTCGTGGCTCGACCGCGAGCGCCCGGGCGAGGGCCATGCGCTGGCGCTGGCCGCCCGAGAGCTGCGATGGGTAGCGCTTCGCGAGGCCATCGAGGTGCACGAGTGCCAGGAGCTCGTTCACGCGCCGATCGATGTCCTGCTTGTCGTGCTTGCGGATCTTCAGGCCGAACGCCACGTTGTTATGCACGGTCATGTGCTTGAACGCGGCGTAGTGCTGGAAGACGAAGCCCACGTTGCGGTGCTGTGCGGGCGTACCGGTGGCGTCGTTTCCCTGGATGAGGATGCGGCCGCTGTCGGGCGCCTCCAGCCCGGCGATGATTCGCAGCAGGGTCGACTTGCCGCTTCCGCTCGGGCCGAGCAGGGCGGTGAGCGACCCGTCGGGGACCGTGATCGAAACGTCGTCGACCGCGACGAAATCCCCGAACCTCTTCGTTGCGCCTTCGACGATGATGCTCATCAGGCTTCCTTTCGCTTGAACACGTTCATTGCCACCAAGATCGATACGGCGAGCAGCGCCAGCACCACGGCTCCCAGGTAGGCGCCGGCCTGGTCGTAGTTGCCGAATGCCTGCTGAATCCAGATCGTCGCCGTCTGCGTCTGGCCGGAGATACGGCCTGAGATGACCGCGACGGCGCCGAACTCGCCGAGCGCGCGAGCGGTCGCGATCACGACGCCGTAACTGACCCCCCACCGAATTGCCGGGAGGGTGATCCGCCAGAAGCTCTGCCACCAGTTTGCGCCCAACGTTCGCGCCGCCTGCTCCTGCTCGTCGCCGATCTCGTGGAGCACGGGCACGACCTCGCGAACGACGAAGGGCACCGTGACGAAGATCGTCGCCAGCACGATTCCGGGAACGGCGAACGCCACCTGAAAGCCGTTGGCGTCGAGCCAGGGGCCGAACCATCCGGTCCGGCTGTAGACGAGGAGAAGCGCGAGGCCGATGACGACGGGCGAGATGGCGAACGGGAGGTCGATGATTGCGTTGATCAGAGCCTTGCCGCGGAAGTTCGTCCGCACGAGAAGCAGCGCGCAGCCGACGCCGAAGATCGTGTTGAACGGGACCGCGATCGCGGTCACGAGGATCGTCAGGTAGAAGGCGTGCATCGCGTCCGCGCTCGTGATCGAGGTGAATGCGGGCCCGATGTGCTCGAACGCGCGGTAGAAGATCATTCCCAGCGGGACCATTAACAGCAGCGCGAGGTAACCCAGCGCGAAGGTTCGAAGACCCCATCTGCTCGTGCGACCGCTAGCCAGCATGGCGGAGGCTCCACTTCGTCAGCCGGCCAAAGATGAGCAGCACGACCAGGGCGATCGCCAGCAGGATCACGGACTGCGCCGCGGCCCCGGTCAGGTTGCCGGAGCCGATGCCCTGGTAGATGAGACCCGACATGACCTCGGTCTTGAAGGGGATGAAGCCGGCGAACAGGACGAGCGAGCCGAATTCCCCGATGGCCCGCGCGAACGCGAGGGCGGACCCGGCCAGGATCGCCGGCGTGAGGCTCGGGAGGATGACGCGGCGAAAGGTCGTGAGCGGGCCCGCGCCCAGCGACCGCGCCGCCTCCTCCGCCTCGATGTCGACCTCCATCAGTACGGGCTGTACGGCGCGGACGACGAACGGCAGGGTGACAAACAGGAGCGCCGCGACGA
>VAYL01000144.1:0-3879 GCA_005884305.1 Actinomycetota bacterium | reverse complement strand
GGGCCCGTACAGCGCGAGTAGCGTGATCCCCGCGACCACGGTGGGCAGGGCGAACGGCAGATCGATGACGCCGTTGAGGGCCGCCTTCCCCGGAAACTTGTCACGGACCAGGACCCACGCGATCGCGGTCCCGGCGAGGACGTTGACGACGACCACGATCAGCGACGCGATCAGCGTCCACTTGAGCGCCCACCAGGCCTCCGGATTCGAGATCGCGTTCCAGAACGCGCTCCACCCGCCGTCGGTGGATTGCGCGACCAGGGCCGCGATCGGGATCAGCACGATGATGCTGAGGTACGCGATCACGAGGCCTTGGCCAAGCGCCGCCCCCCCGAGGCGCGGCCAGACGGCCGGCCTCGAGGGGGCAGCGCTGGAGGTTTCCGTTAGGGCGGTACTCATCCGCTCGTGGAAACCCCCAGGTCCTGCTCGTCCTTGGTGACGATCCCGTTACTGTCGTCGAAGAACTTGGTGGTCACCTGATCCCAGCCACCAAGCTTGTCGATGGTGAACAGCCCGGGCGGCGTCGGGAACTCCTTCGCGTTCTTGTCCAGGACGGACTTCACGACGGGCCGGTAGCCGTTGTCGGCCCAGATCTGCTGGGCCTCAGGCGTGTACAGCCACTTGACGAAATCCTGAGCAGTCGTCGACGCGTCCGTGGTGGTCGCGATCGGCGTCTGGATCTGGATCGTGTCCTTGGGAATCACGTAGTCGACGTCCTCGCCGGCCTTCTGGGCCGCGATCGCCTCGTTCTCGTAGGCGAGGGCCACGTCCCCCTTGCCCTGCGTGAACGCGGTCATCGAGTCGCTGGCCGCCGGGGCCTGCAGGACGACATTCCCGAGTAGCTGCTTGAGGTACTCCTGCGCCTGGGCGTCGGACTTGCCCTCCTCGATCTGGGATCCGTACGCCGCCATCAGGTTCCAGCGGGCGCCGCCGGAGCTGAAGGGGTTCGGCGTCAGAACCTGGACCCCGGGCTTCTGAATGTTCTTGGGGTTGCCCTTGCGGACGACGAAGACGACCACCGAGTCCTGGACGAACCCGTTGTAGGAGTTCTGATCCCAATTCGAATCGACCAGGCCGGCGTCGACCAGCCGCTGCATGTCGGGCTGGATCGAGAAGTGGACGACCGATGCCGGCTGGCCGGCTTCGACCGCCCGCGACTGATCGCCCGACGGACCGAACGACGTCGAGAAGTCCGCGCCGCTCCCCTGGGAGGTCTTCTTGAAGGCGGGGATGAGCCCCTCCTTGTAGACCGTCTCCGGGGTGGAGTAGGCGACGATGTCGACCGGGCCGCTGCTGTCGGCGCTCGATGAGCTGCCGCACGCGGCGACGCCGACACCGATCGCCAGCGCCCCGAGGGCCGCGAGTCCGACTCGTGCCACTGCCCGCCGCGCTCCGGGAGTCCTGCCCGGGCGCCCGAGGAGCCTCCTTGCGCCTGTTGAGAAACGAATACCCATCACCAGTTTCTGCCTTTCCCGATTGGATTAGTGTACAAAGAGCGCGGCAGAGTAGCAGACTCGGATGCGGATGCACCGAAAACTGCCTCCCCCGGGGATGGGTCGCGGGGTCTAGATCACGCGGTTCGGCGGCTCCGCCCCGTCGACGACTGCGAGCACGTTGTCGGCGACCAGGACCGCCATCGCGTCACGAGCGCGGGTCGTCGCCGAGCCGACGTGCGGGAGCAACACGCACCGCGGCGCGTCGAGCAGCGCCTGCGGGACGTTCGGCTCGTGCTCGTAAACATCCAGGCCGGCCGCGCTGATGGCGCCGTCTCGCAGGGCCCGGGCCAGCGCCTCGGCGTCGACCAGCGGCCCGCGCGCCGTGTTGACCAGCATCGCGTGCCGAGGCATCGCGTTGAGCTCCGCCGCGCCGATCAGACCGATGGTCTCCGGCGTCGCTGGAACGTGGAGGCTCACGACATCGGCCCGGGCCAGGAGCTCCTCCATCTGCACGCGAGCGGCTGGAAGGCCACGTTCGACGTCGGACTTCGGACTGCGGCTCGTATAGAGGATGGCGCCCGAGAGCGGCGCGACGAGCTCCGCATACCGCCGGCCGATCCGGCCCATGCCGACGACCCCGAACGTCGCGCCGGAGAGCTCGAGCCCCAGCATGTCGCCGGGATCCCATCCGCTCCAACGACCGGCGCGCAGCTCCCCCTCGGCCTCGCCCAGCCGCCGAGCCGCCGCGAGCGTCAGGGCCAGCGCGAGCTCGGCGGTCGCGTTGGTGAGGACGCCGGGGGTGTTGGTGACGGCGATCCCCCTGCTTCGGCAAGCCTCCAGGGCGACGTTGTCGTAGCCGACGGCGTAGTTGGCGACCACGCGCAGCCCTTCCCCCGCCGCGTCGAGGAGCTCCTCCCCCACCGCCACGCTCGGGTCGGCGACGATCGCAGTCGTGCCGGGCGCGAGCGCGACAAGCTCCTCCGGCGTTGCGTCGAGGCCACCCTCCCTGATCTCGCACCGCGCCGCGAGCCGATCGCGCCCTGCGGAAAGCAACCGTCGGCAGATGAGGACGATCGGCGGTTCAGTGTCTGGCATCGACCAAGAGCGTCTGATCCGCGCGGCCGATCGGGCCGCGCAGGTCGTAGAGCGCGGTGTCGGCGATCCCGATGCCGCTGCGCTCGGGAATCGTGATCGCGTCGAGGCATACCCACTCGCCCGTCATCGGCCGGTGAAGGTGAACGGACAGGTCGACGTTGATGAAGAGGAAGCGGTCCCAGTCGAGCGTCGCGCTGACCCCGTTGCCGGAATCCGCGGCGACGAGCACGCGCTCCAGGGGCGATGGCTCCTCCCCCGCCACGAGCGGCACCCGCATCCGCATCCAGGCGACGGCTGGGCCGGGCTCGGCGAACCCGCCGCGGACGAATCGATACTCCATGGCGGTGTGGTCGCCGGCGTCCTGGCCGGTTTCGGGAAAGCGTCCGGGCTTCGCCTCGTCGGGTCCAGGTGGAGCAAATCCCGGGCGAAGCGTCGATGGGGACGACCCGAGGGTTCCGGGGCCGTTATCGCTGGACAGCCCGGACGGGATGTCCACCTCGCCGCGCCGCAGCCTCCACGCCCGCGCGCGAATCACCTCGCCCTCGCCGTCGGCGAGGGTCGCCTCCACCAGCTCCACGGCGCGCCCGGGGCGGATCACCTTGGCGTCCACCGTCAGCGGTGCGATCGGGACCGGACGGAGAATCTCATAGGTGATGCGCCCAAGCTCGCGCTCGGCTCCCCCGTCAACCCGGGAGATCTCCCGCCCGATGAGCGCCGCGGGCGGTCCCGCGTGCTGCGAGTCGGCGTCCCAGGGCCCGCGTGTCAGCTCGGTCGGGACGTAACGATCGCCGTCGGGGACAAAAAAGGCGTCGCGATCCGGCACGCACGGATCGTATGCGTCCGCCGCGCGCCGGTCGGCGAACCCTAACGAACCGCCGCGACGGCCTCCTTGTTCGGTGCCGCCTCGCCCGGCAGGTGGACCAGATTGACGACGGCCCGCACGCCCTTGATTCGGCTTGCATTGGTCGTGAGTTGCTCGCGCTCTTCCGCAGAACCGACCTCGCCGCGCAGGTAGATCACCCCGTTTTCCGCGTTCACGTTGATATCGCCCTTGGGCGCGTCCGGGTGCCGGAAGATCTCGCTGCGCACCTTGTTCGCCAGATCGGGATCCGGGAGAGACTCAGCGCCGTCGCCGGCACCGGTGGCCTCGGCGGCGGCACCCTTCGCAACCCCGGCGGCGTAGCGCGCCCTGCGCTCGCCCTCGGCCTTGCCGCGAAGGAGCAGCGCCGTGAGCCGATCGAACGCCACGTGCCGTCGCCGCTCCCCCTCCTGCGGGTCGAGGAAGTAGGCGCCCGCAGCGCCTCCGGCGACGCCCGCCGCAACCGCCGCCCCCTTCGACACCGTCGGT